>JAXISU010000249.1:0-3800 GCA_034680425.1 Cyclobacterium sp. | reverse complement strand
AAGGGTAGTTGCTGTTATTTGCAAATTTTTAGTAGTTTAGGAAAAAATCTAAACTCATGAAGGCTACCCATTTCTTTGTTCTTTGCGTCGCTGCGTTTCTTGTTTCGGTTGCTGCTGCTGCTCAAACCCCTCAATTTCCAATTGTCAAGGGCTTTGGAGGAATCTATGAAATCCCAGATGCAACTGAACGTCCGGATGGGACTTTGGAGTACAAAATTCTAGTAGACCTTACCTCTCCATCGGAAGATCCAAAGCAGATCTCTCGTTTTGTGGACAATGTGGCGCGCATGATGAACCTACATGGTTTGGCTGGTGTGACCAAAGACCGAATCAAGGTCAAGGTGGTCTTGCATGGAGGAGGGATTTTTTCCCTCTTGAATGACGAAAACTACCAAAAGAAATACGAGGTCAAAAACCCTAACCTAGCAGTCTTTGAGGCTTTGGAAGCTTCAGGGGCCGAAATACTAGTTTGCGGGCAATCGCTAATCGCGCGCAATCTAAAAACTGCTGATCTATGGCCTGGGGTAACTGTTGCGCACTCCGCATTGACGACCATTACCACTTATTCCATGAAAGACTATATTGTCTTGAAGTTTTGAGTACTAGCTCAAGGGTAAAAATTTTGGTTTTTTTTTAGGGATTGGGCTTTTTCAAATCGGGAAATGTTTTGAAAAAACCTACCTTTATTCCTTCCTATAAACCCATCCCTTCTCTCCATGAGTGACGCTATCAAACATGAATGTGGAATAGCCCTTATTAGGCTTCGAAAACCGATTCAGTACTACATCGACACCTATGGAACGGCCGCATTTGCGACAAATCGACTCTATGTTTTGATGCAAAAACAGCTCAATAGAGGACAGGATGGTGCAGGGGTGGCAAATATCAAAATTGGAACCAAACCCGGTACGCGCTACATCAGCAGGTATCGTTCTGTGGATCCCTCCGCAGTCAATGATATTTTTGAAAAAATCAATAGCAAGTTTAAAAAAGCGAAGAAGCTGGGAGGCAAGAAAGCACTCACTAACGGGGAATGGCTTAAAGAAAACATGGCCTTTTCTGGGGAAGTTTGGCTAGGTCACCTTCGCTACGGTACCCATGGCGAAAATAGCATTGAAACCTGCCACCCATTTTTGAAACAGAACAATTGGAGAAGCCGCAACTTGGTTATGGCGGGCAACTTCAATATGACCAATAACGAGGAACTTTTTGGAAGACTGGTGGAGTTGGGTCAGCACCCCAAGGAAAAGACCGACACCGTCACTGTGATGGAGAAGATTGGACACTTTTTGGACGAGGAAAACCAGCGCATATTTGACCAGTTCAAGGAGGAATACTCCAACGAGGAATTGACGCATATCATTGAAGATAAATTGGATGTGGGGCGAATTTTACGCCGGTCCTGCCGAGACTTTGACGGAGGCTACGCCATGGCAGGCATGATTGGCAATGGTTCTGCCTTTGTGGTGCGTGATCCTTCTGGGATTCGGCCGGCTTTCTACTATGCCGATGACGAGGTGATTGTGGTGGCATCTGAGAAGCCAGCCATCAAGTCGGCATTCAACATTGACTTCAAGGCCATCAAAGAAATTAAGCCAGGCCATGCGATCGTGATCAACAAGGACGGTTCCTTTGCCGAGGAAGAGATCTTGCCGGCCCGCGAGAAGAAATCCTGTTCTTTTGAGCGCATTTATTTTTCAAGGGGAACCGATCCAGGTATTTACCAGGAACGGAAGAATTTGGGCAAGGCCCTTATCCCTCAAATCTTGAAGGCCATCGATTTCGATCTGAAAAACACCGTATTTTCTTACATTCCCAATACCGCTGAAACCGCCTTCTTAGGCATGATTGAAGGATTGGACGAATACTTGGTGGCCAAGCGAAAAGAAGTGCTTTTGGATGGGAAGCCGCATGTGGGCGACTTGGAAGAGTTGCTGAGCTTCCGTCCACGTGTGGAAAAGTTGGTCAGCAAGGACGTGAAGCTACGCACCTTTATCGCCAGCGATGCCGATCGGGATTCCATGGTGGCTAGTGTGTATGATACTACTTACGAGGTGATCCGTCAGGGGATTGATACACTGGTGGTGATTGATGACAGCATTGTGCGGGGAACTACCTTGGAAAAAAGCATTCTGACTACACTCGAGCGACTCAAACCTAAACGAATTGTGATTGTGTCCTCTGCTCCGCAGATTCGCTATCCAGACTGCTACGGCATCGATATGTCGCGGATGAAAGAGTTTATAGCCTTTCGGGCGGCCATTGAGCTACTCAAGGAACGAGGGATGGAAAATGTACTCGATCAGGTATATGCACAATGCGTAGCGCATCCGGATCACACCGAAAACTTTGTCAAGCAGGTATACGCTTCCTTTACGGAAGAGGAGATTTCTGATAAGGTGGCGCAAATTGTAACCACCTCAGACATCAAAGCAGAAGTAAAGGTAATCTTCCAAACGGTCGACAACTTACATCGCTGCATCCCTGAGCACACCGGAGACTGGTACTTTACTGGAGATTACCCTACTACAGGAGGTACCCGCGTAGTCAACAAAGCCTTTGTGAATTACATGGAAGGAAAGACTGTACGGGCGTATTAAGATTGCAGTCTATCCTTTGTTACAAAAAAAGTGGATGGGATCCATTTAGGCTTAAAATCTAGTTGACCATTTCAAAAAAAACTTACTATTTGAATCATCCCCATGATCGACGTTTCCCTACTCAAGCAAATTTGTGAAATCCCGGGTGCCCCTGGATTTGAAAAGCCTGTTCGTGACCTAGTGGTCTCCTTGGTGTCCCCACATGTGGATGAGGTGCGCATCGATAATATTGGGAATGTGATCGCCCTCAAAAAGGGAACACGCAATCCCGATGGGAAGCGTGTCATGCTTGCCGCTCACTTGGATGAAATCGGATTTATCGTTTCCCATATCGACGAACAAGGATTCCTACGATTCAACACCCTCGGAGGATTTGACCCAAAAACACTCACCGCACAGCGAGTGATTGTTCACGGCAAAAAGAACTTGATCGGCGTGATGGGCAGCAAGCCCATCCACGTGATGACACCCGAGGAGAAAACCAAACTTCCCAAGACCACCGACTTTTTCATTGATCTCGGCATGCCCAAAGAAGAGGTGGAGAAGTACATCACTATTGGTGATCCAGTGACTCGCGATCGGGAACTGATTGAGATGGGCGACTGTGTCAACTGCAAGTCTATCGACAATCGTGTAGCGGTATTCATTGTAATCGAAGCGATGAAGCAACTCAAAAATCCAGCCTACGACGTGTATGCCACCTTTACCGTACAGGAAGAAGTGGGCATCCGCGGAGCGAATGTAGCGGCACATCAGATCAATCCAGACTTTGGTATTGCACTGGATACCACCATTGCCTTTGATGTGCCTGGAGCAGCGGCTCACGAGAAGGTGACCGAACTCGGAAAGGGTACCGCCATCAAGATCATGGATGCAATGACTATCTGTGACTACCGCATGGTGGCCTTTATGAAACAGGTAGCGATGAAAGAAGCGATTTCATGGCAGCCGGAACTATTGACTGCAGGAGGTACAGATACCGCTGGCGTACAGCGCATGGGTAAGCAAGGAGCGATTGCAGGAGCGATATCCATCCCAACACGCCACTTGCACCAAGTTATTGAAATGGCACACAAGAAGGACATTGCCGATTCCATTGCCTTGTTGGTGGCCTGCCTCGAACAATTGGATGCTTACGACTGGAGTCATTAAGTGCCCAAAAGGAAGGTCCTTCTTGGGGAAGATTTTGTAGTTTGGTTT
>JAXISU010000248.1:0-3804 GCA_034680425.1 Cyclobacterium sp. | reverse complement strand
TATGCACGCAAGGAGCAGATTTTTATGGGCAACCAGACACGCTATCGGGAGAAGCGGATTGAACTTTTAGAACTGATGGAAGAGGTATATGACATGCCTCGGTTGGGCATGGACAAGCTACAGGGGAATAAGCCAGAACCCCATTTACTACCCCTAGATCCCAAGCAGCTTCGCAAGGTAGCCAATGCAGTGGCCCACTTGCAGGGCATGCTCAGTAATATGGAGTCCAATGTGGAAACCATTGCCGAAGAGCGTAGGCTTTTGCGAAAGTTGCTGATTGGGTATATTGAGGAGAATGGGTAGGGGAATTCTAATTTAGGACGGGTTATTAGTGGCATTTTGCCCCTCTGGGGCAAGTCTTCCGAACTAACGATTCATTCTATTAACCTATCACTCCTCCGGAGCGAATGAGCTAATTAATATTCGATTATCAGAAGCAAATCGCCCTGCAATTCTCCGGGGTAAACTTCCTCTGGACCGAATGAGCTAATTGAGATCCTTTTACTACTAACCTATTGCTCCTCTGGAGCAAACTACACTAGTTAAATCGGTGTCTTTAGTAAAATGAAGTTCGATCTGTCGAGTTGGACAATGGAAAATATCCTCTTCAGCATTTGCTCCGGAGGAGCATCATGATAATAGAATTAGTGCCTTAAGATAACCTCTTAGCTCCGGAGGAGCGAGATAAAAGTAGTTTTTAATCAATCCAATCATTTTTTACGTAAGTATCTATTCATCTCATTTTTTAATAGAAATTAATTTTTTCAACATGGCCGATACCTTTACTCAAATCTATATCCATCTCGTGTTCTCAGTTAAAGAGAGGCAAAATGTAATTCCTAAATCTTGGAAAAAATAGACCTTTTGACGAGGTATTCGAAAAACCAAAAGCAGAAGGTAAGTTGCAAAATATGGTAATGCCTATTCTTTCCCACCTAATCTTCTGAAGTAAGGGATTGATTTTAGTACAAAATCTACTAAGTTAGGTAAGGGTTGTTTTGTTTTTTACCTGTTGCTTCAACTAGGTATTGGGATCGTTCTAGAAGTTTTTACAAAATAGTTTATTGAAAGACCACCTTATAGAAACCACCATTCAGATGCGTTTACCATAGGTTAAAAAAATAGTTACAATAAAAAATTTCAATCTTACTAAACATTTTTACTTTTGAGTAGTAGTAAAAAGTAAACCTAAAACTTTAAGACAAAATGACAAACCAAGAAATTTTCGACAAACTAGGAGAAATGGGTACATTGATGATGCTATTTTTAGAAATGGCAGCAGCTGATGGAAATTTCACTGATGAGGAAATTGCAACTGTCCTTGATGCGGCTTCAAATTTCACTGATAACGACGTAGAACCCTATGTTGGCAGAGCACTAGAGGTTGCAAAATCACTTGCTTTCCAAGAGAGAGTGGATTACTTGCATGCTGGTCTTGCTTACTTCGCAGGAAAATTTGATGCAGGCATGAAAAAAGGAATTCTAGTAGAATTGGCTAGAATTGCAAAGGCTGACGGAGCGATTCATGACAACGAAAGTTCATTGTTTAAGATGGCAGCATCTCACTTGACTGCTTAATCTTAGCTAATTTTAAAAACAAAACAGCTCCTAAGAGCTGTTTTGTTTTTTTATGCCTAATCCATTTTTTAGTTTGTTTTTTTGCCCCTTAAACCTAGTTAGACGAAGTTCCCTACTAGCTGAACAAAACATTTTTAGGCATTTAAAAATTGTTCTAGTTAATTTCCCAAACAATTAATAACCAGATTTCTACAAACTAGTATCCCTATGTCCTCTCCATCCATTCAACAGTTGTTAGCTGATTCGATACTACAGCATTTTCCAGCTGCAGTTGTTAAAAAAATAGATTCAGATAATTTTCTAGACATTCATATTCCTTCCATTCACCCGAAGAAAGGAACGCATCTTTTTTACAATACCTCCAAAGAAAGTATAAAAATCGGTTTTTATTGCCGAGAGGACGAGTGGGTGCAGCAGGCATTAGCGAGTGGTGGGGATCTACTTGAGAAATATTCACAAGGGATTCGTCTCAATGGCAATCCTGAATTTGAAGATGTGAAGAGCGCCCTAGCCGCAACCTTAAAGTTCATAGATGCCCTCAGTCAAAAATCCGCAACTTCCACCTCTGCGGATGGAAACGAAACTTACACCTTTGACCAAGCGGTAACTGCTTATTTGGAGGGAAACATCGACTATGTGGCAGCTTATGTCCAAGCCGGTAACCCAGTTCTTCAATTCAATGGAGACATCTTGATCACCAACGAATTGATTTCTTATGTCTGCACCTTTATGGAAGTAGACCAGCGGATTGTGGATTTGGTAGACGCAGGTGTGGACCTAGATGCAAGTTTTGAAGATGGGGAGGGGTACACTGCGGTGCATTTTGCAGCATGGGATGGAAAGGACGAAATCCTAGCCTATCTACTCGAGGCTGGAGCAAAGGCAGACGTAGTTGGAGAAGACGGGTATACACCCATCTTCCTGGCAGCGGCTTCTGGCCACCTGGACTGTGTGGAACTCCTGGTTGAGAATGGGGCGGATGTCAATCGAAGATTAAAGGATGACAATATCTATTTCAGTAAGCAGGGCGGTACGCCATTGACGGTGGCTTTTATTAATGGGTTTTTAGGAATGGCCCTTTTTCTCATCGAAAGTGGGGCGGATCCGTTGGTGTTGAAGGAGCCCTGCAAAAATGCTCCTTCCCCGGACCTCTTTGTTAATTTCTCCAATTTGCTCAAGCAAGGGGTAATCAATCTCCCTAGTGAAGGACAATTGGAACAAATTCTTAGCCTAGTGGGTAAGGATGGGGAAGAATCCGATGCGGAAGAATCCGATGAGGAAGTTGCAGAGGGCTCTGGGTCACTAGACCTGAATGATTTTTTGGCAGAACTGGAAGCGGATACGAGTGAAGAAGAGACCAGTGAAGATGAGGAGGAAACAGAAACTGAAGAACCCGAAGCTGTACTAGACCTAGCTTCCTTCCTGGCGAGCATGGAAACCGAAGAGGAAACCGATGAATCCGAGGAGGAAGAGGATGCGAGCGAGGAAAGTGAAGAGGAGGAAGAAGAGTCCGATGAAGATGAAGAATTGGGCTATCCCATGATCTCCTGGTGGGGACAAGACATCGATACAGAGAAGTTGGACAAGTATGCTTACAAGTGGCAGACAAAATCCGAAGTGTACGGCTGGGTGGGTGGTATCTCTGGTTTTATTCCAGAATGGTATGAAGACTTGAGTACGGAAGAAATTTGCCCTGCCTTTAGCCCGAAGGAACTTTTAGGGATCGCTAATCGTGTGGCCAATGAAAAAATCATTCCAGTCCTTAGTTACGCGCCAGAAGAGTTATTTTTTCATGTCAAAAGCGTGTGGTGGATCGTTCCCTTTTGCATTTGGAAGGAAGATATTGCCTCCTTTGTATTTATCGATAAGAATGGATTTTATTCCATGTTCAAGAATAAAGAGGGTGAGGTAGACATCAATGCCATTTTTCCATGGGATCGGGTATCCGATTTAGAATTTGAAACGGAATATGCTGGAGATTCAAACGTCAACCGATTGACCCTCCATCAGGACAACGGTGGGTTTTTGACTTTCGATGAATTTGTCGGAGTTGGAGATGATGGCGAATTGAAGGGCTCTTATTTAGCTGTGGTAGAATCCATTTGGCTAGCAAGAAAGGGCACCATTGAAGCGAGCAAGGGAGTGCCGATGTGGTATGAAGGCAAAGGGGGAGAAGGATTTGTAGAGTTTGAAATCCCACAGGATCTTCTCAAAGCCGCCAAATGG
>JAXISU010000247.1:0-3807 GCA_034680425.1 Cyclobacterium sp. | reverse complement strand
GCATACATGGCGGCCTCCCAAACCTGTCCTTCTTGCAATTCTCCATCGCCCATCAAGACGTGCACTAGGGAGTTGTCTTTTTCCAATTTTTTGGTCTGTGCTACACCTAGGGCTACAGACAATCCCTGGCCCAAAGAACCAGATGCGATGCGAATGCCTGGTAGGTGCTCGTGTGTGGCTGGATGGCCTTGCAATCTGGAATTCAGCTTGCGAAAGGTTTTCAATTCAGCTACCGGAAAATATCCACTGCGGGCAAGAACAGAATACCAGCCTGCAGATAGGTGTCCATTGGAGAGGAAAAATAGATCTTCTCCCTTTCCATTCATTTGGAAATCGGGATTGTGGTTGAGCTGATCGAAGTAGAGGGCTACAAAATACTCAGCACAGCCTAGGGGCGCGCCAGGGTGTCCGGATTGCACGGCATGTACCATGCGCAATACGTCTCTGCGTAGTTGGCTACAGATTTTTTGTAGCTCGGGTAGGGATTGTTTTTTCATGAGGCTGGGTTACTTGAGCACTTGTGCCGTATGGTTCTTGGTATCAACTTTTTCGATGATTTCAGCGATTTTTCCGGTCTCATCGATGACATAGGTGGTACGCGCTGTCCCCATGTAGGCACGGCCGTACATGGATTTTTCTACCCAGGTTCCGTAGGCATGGTGTACGGTGAGTTCCGTATCCGCAATTAGGGAAAAGGGCAGGTTCTGTTTTTCAATAAATTTTTGATGAGACTTTTCAGTATCTGAGCTCACACCAAAGACCACGTAACCGGCTTTGAGTAGCTGTTCGTAATTATCTCGAAGGTTGCAGGCTTGAGCCGTACATCCAGGAGTGGCATCTTTAGGGTAAAAATAGAGAATCACTTTTTTTCCGCGGTAGTCGGATAGTTTGATGGAAGCTCCAGTTTCAATCTTTGCTTCAAAATCAGGTGCCTGTTGGCCAACTTCTAAAGACATGGTATTCGTGATTAAGGTGATTACTTTTTTAGTTGAGGGTGCTGCGGTATTCCGCTACATTGCCTGCTTGGTCAGTTACTTTCAATAGGACAGCTCCTTTCAGTGTTTGTCCTTGTAGTGGCTCCGACCAAATGACAGCTTGCTTGTGCTCGTAGCGCATCCAAACCCACTCTCCGTTGACATAGGCCTCAAAACTCTTGATTCCAGATAGGTTGTCTTTGATCGTGAAGCGCATGCCTTGACTTGTTACGCGAATAGGGCTGATGGTCGGTTTGACTGCATCCTCGGCTAAAACAAAACTACCAAAATTTCTGGTTTTGAATCGTATTTGATTTTGTACCCATTCCCCGCCTACAAAAGTTCGGGCACCGTTTGCAGAGCGCTGATACACCTGTGTTTTGGTTTTGTTGCCAACATAGCCACTCACATCCCAAGTGGCTTCGATGGGATTCCAGAGGTATGCACTGGATTCACCCAGGTTCAAAACAGGGGCACTGGCTGTACCAGTTTGGGTGACGCGGAGGTAGAGGTCCTCCAATAGGCTATTGGCTTCTGTTCGAATCTGAAGGTTGGCAATGGCATGCAAGTGCTCTTTCCCCACGGGGAAATGCCCAATGATGTCCGGAATGTATATTTCTGAACACAGGTCAATTTTCTTAGGGATTCCAAATCGTAAGTCCCAGAGGTAGGTTCTGCTAGCAGCATCCTGGTAGGCTGGAAGAATTTCGTAGGTGGTATTTCCCACCTCAAATTTGGCTAGGCCTCCTTTGTCTGTTTGAGCTACTTTTATTTTCAGGATGTTTTTGTAGTAGCTCACCTGTGCTTTTTGGGGTGCAGCTCCATCGGATTTGGTCGAATCTAAATCCGCACCTGTGAGGCTGAGTTGAACCAGTCGGGAATTGTTGTACGCGTCAATGAGTTTGAGCTGAATGTTTTTCTTTTTGCCTGTTTCCACCTGTAATGCACCCGTGCCAGGGACATTTGGAGTGAAAAAGGAAAACTTCAAGTCCTTTTGGAAATAGAGTTTGGTAAAGCGATTTTGGTGGGTGTGAAGTAAAAATTGCCGCGTATAGTTAAAATCTACTTGATCCACCAGGAGTTTGAAAAGGAGTCCAGCATCATCGGAAACCTCAAATTTGGGGAAGCCATTTTGATTTTCTGCTCCATCCAATTTGTCATATCCTTGGATTTCTAGACCCACCTTGCCGCTAACCTGAATGGTTTCGTTGATGCGGTAGCTAGACCCACTGAGCACAGGGGTGAGTTCAAGGCGCTGAAACTTTCCATTGACCCTACTATCTAGTTCGAGGGGTACTATGGCGATTTTTTGAGGGGTAGGGGGGATTTTATCCAAGATCTCTGAATAGCCTGCAAGCAAGGGATCAAGTGCTCGATCCAAGCTGTCGCGAATTTCAAAGTGAAGGTGAGGACCACCCGAGCTCCCTGTATTGCCTCCATAGGCGATTAGTTCTCCTTTTTTAACGGGAAGTTCACCTTCCTTTAGAGAAATTTCCAGTTCATTTAGCTTGGCTTCATACATCTTCTTTTTCATCCAGGCATGTAGCGTGGGATTGAAATTTCGTAGGTGGCCATAGAGGGTGATGTGTCCGCTGGGGTGCTTGAGGTAGATGACATTCCCATAGCCAAAGGAAGAGATTTTGATTCGGTGCACCCATCCTTCCGCTGCAGCATAGATTGGTTCTCCTTCAACTCCGCCAAACTTGTAATCCAAGCCTGTATGAAAGTGATTGGGTCGCAGTTCAGAGAAATTGCCAGCAAGAAAGTTTCTAACCCCTGGTTTTACGGGAGACTGAAAGTATCCTTTTTGAATGATTTGGGCTAATCCAGGACTAGTCAATCCTAGAATAAATGAGAATAGTAAAAGAGTAAGCTTACTTAACTTCAACATGGAGCATTTTTTCGTTGCCAATGAATCCAATCAGTTCATCACCAGTTTGAACAGGCCCTACCCCAGAAGGGGTGCCGGTGTAGATGAGATCCCCTTTTTTGAGGGTGAAAAATTGGGATACGTAGGAGATGATGGTCGCAAAATCAAAAAGCATCAAGCCTGTATTTCCTTTTTGTTTGAGTTCCCCGTTGACCTCGAGGTGAAAGTCAATGTTCTTCAAATCGCCCAATTCCGCCACCGATTTGAATTCACCGATAGGAGCAGAACCATTGAATGCTTTGGCAATTTCCCAGGGCAATCCTTTGGCTTTGCACTGGTCTTGAAGGTCTCTGGCAGTGAAGTCGATACCCAAACCGATTTCCTCAAAGTAGCGATGCGCGAATTGGGGTTGGATGTATTTCCCTTCCTTGGATATTTTCAGTACCAATTCGATTTCATGGTGGATGTTGCTTGAAAAGTCAGGATAAAAGAAAGGTGCTCCACCCTTCAAAAGGGCTGTATCTGGCTTGAGAAACACGACAGGCTGGCCTGGCTTTTCATTTTTTAACTCTTCAATATGTGCTGCATAATTGCGGCCAATGCAAATGATCTTCATAGAATCTAAATTTTAGGACCTGTCAGGTTTTAAAAATTCATTTTTTTAAGCTCGGTAAGCAATTTACCCATCCATTGTCCGTAGATGAGTTTGGAGGGGTGAAGCTGATCTTCGACTACTCCTTCCGCTAAACCACCATTTATTCGGTATTCATCCGTGATGTCGATGAATTTTATTCCCTGCTTCTCACAAATTTCTTTTTTCGTGCGATTGTATTCATTTATTGCTTTTGCTACTTGATCTGGATCTACCCCTTTTTGGGTAGCAAAGGGGGTGATACCCCAATCGGGAATGGAGAGCACAATTACTCGTGATTTATTCCCTCTAGCAAAGTCAATGGCCCGAAG
>JAXISU010000246.1:0-3817 GCA_034680425.1 Cyclobacterium sp. | reverse complement strand
TTGTGCTGCCGCTTCTAATGCGCCACTTGGTAGACCTTCCAACTCACTTAAGTTTTCTACCAAGTGAAGAAATCGGTTGGTCTCCGCCAGCACATGCTCTCCAAATTGTAGGCTCAATTGTGCAAGTTCTTGGTCTATTTTCCGCAAGGTCTCCGCATCTGCTGCCCCTAATTGGGCTCCATTACGCACAAAGGACTTGTAGGTTTTTTCTAAAAGAGTGGATTGTTCCGCGGTAAGTGATAGGCTTTCTTTCTGTTCGTATACCTGGACAATGCGCTGAAATAGTTCTTGATCCAACAACACATCATTGGCATGCGCGGTCAAGAGCGGGGAAATCTCCCGAGCAAGACCTTGCAATTCGGCATTTGTTTCGGCTGAATTGAGGTTAAAAAATAGTGCTGATAGGATTCCCAGGTGCTTCCCGCTTTTTTCCAAGGCCTCTACCGTATTTTCAAATGTGGGGAGATACTCCAACTTGATTGCTTCAATCTCCTTTTTGGCTTCTTCAATAGCCGCGATAAATGCGGGTTGAAAATGTGCCGTTGAAATCTCTGGAAATGGTGCGGTGTTGAAGGGTCCGGTAAAAGAGGAAAGTAGCGGATTGCTCATGAAAGCGATTGGTAATGCGTTGCGGGTTACTAAAATACTGATGCAAAATTACCGATTTGCAGGGGATTTAAACCTGAATATTCTTTCAAATTCCATATCCGATCTTATAAAAAATAAAGGCCAGGAAAACCCTGGCCTTTGAATCAATTAGTGGAAGTCACAAGTCATGGATTCCATACCGATAGGAGCCCCATCTGGAATGCTGAGTACTTGTTGCGGAGTTAATTCTTCAGGAAGACTCAGGTAGGCATCTATCTTTTGCTTTATGTAATCTCGATGCGCTTGCAAAAGGGTTGAGAATGAACCCGAGTTAGTGCTTAGTAGGCGCAATTGATTTCGAACCAATGCACGAACGGTTTGAGAGGCTCCTGCATTTTTCGACAAGGCAATCAAGTGATCTACCAATTTGGCTTCAGTCATTAGTTTGACTTCCACACCAAGGCCTTTTGGCATGGAATTACTAAATACTTGATTGCTCACCTTCTCCAACACCGTTTCTAAACCTGGCAAGGATTTATTTTGTAGTTCCTGTAAGTAAATTCGATTTGCTCTTCCAGCCTCAAAAAGGAAGCTGAATGTGGCGTCTACCACATTTTCTGCAGGAGCGATAGGATCAAACACAGGTCCTGTACGGGAAGGGAAGGTTTCGCGGTTTTTGCCGTAACCATAAGGGCGCGGTGGAATTAAAGCCAAAATGGATGCCGGAATTTCCAATTGTTCCGTGCTGATGGAAAGTAGAAGTGCGTCTAAGGCCTCTTTTTGACTCTTAGCAGGAATCCATTCGTGTGCAGTTTGGTTGTCACCTTTGACTTTGTAAGTATAGTCCAGTCCACCGACCAACTTGCTGGTTGCCTCCAACTGGTAGCGGTGCATCAGGTAGAGGGGTACAAATACCTCTTCCAAGATGGCTTGGGGTTCTCCTGCTTTGATGGCATTCAGTCCAAAGGTCTTCATTCGCTTTTGACGCAAGTCTAAGAGGCGCTTAAGTTCATCCGATGCTGAGGCTCCATTGTCCCAAAGGTGGGAGCGAGGATGTACTCCACTTGGATTTCTGGAATCTGAGTCGGTGATAAATTCATAGCCTGCGGCGTAAGTCGCTTGAAGTGTTTTTTCTAAAAACTCTTCCTCAGTTTGGTTGATTGCAGGCTGTCCATAGCCGTAGGTGATGGCCCATTTGTCCCATTCCCCGATTTTCAGATCATAAGCATCTCCAAAATCCACCTTGCCATTTGCATCTAGGCTAATCAAGGGGTGTGGATAATCCATCACAGAGGAGCGTCCTGTAGCAGAGGTGGCATAGCTGTGTGCCAAGCCGATGGTGTGTCCGATCTCGTGCGCAGAAAGTTGCTTCAATCGAGTCAGTGCAAATTCCATCAACTTTGGATCTGCTTCATTTCCTTCTTCAAAGGGCTGTAAAAGGCCCTGAGCAATTAAGTAATCTTGTCGTACGCGAAGGGAACCTAGGGAAACTTGTCCCTTCAGGATTTCTCCAGTTCGTGGATCTTGAATGCTAGAACCGTAAGACCATCCTCTAGTGGAGCGGTGAATCCATTGAATTACATTGTAGCGTACATCATTCAAGTCCATTCCCTCAGGAGCAAGTTCTACACGGAAGGCATTTTTGAATCCAGCGGCCTCAAAGGCCTGCGCCCACCAGTTGCCCCCTTCAATCAATGCACTGGCAACGGGTTCTGGAGTACCCCGATCTAGGTAATACACGATGGGTTCCACCACCTCAGACACTGCGGCTGTCGGATCTTTTTTCTCGAGGCGATGTCTAGAGATAAATCGCTTCACCAAGGGTTGATCGATGGGAGTGGTGTAATCCTGGTAACTTATGAAGAAATAGCCTGCCCGCGGATCAAATTCGCGCGTAGCATACAGCGGAGGCAATTCAATAAAGGAATGTCTCATCCGTACAGTCACTGCATCAGGACTTGGGGTTACGGAACGTAAATTTGCTCCCGCACCCGTTCCCGTAAGTGTGATGGTCGCTTCAACCTCTGTGTTTTTAGGGAAATTCTTGGTGCTAGGGTAATACAAGGCTGAGCGACTTGCATCAACTTTGTAATTGCCTTGCTTTGACCTCGCAAGTGTTTCGCTCACTCCATGCACATCTTGTAGGTAAAAATTAGTAGCGTCCACCAAGTAAGTTGCACCTTCTGTTTTCACCACCTCAAATCCCCAAAGCGTAGATTCTGCAAAAGCATCTTGGATGGATTTGGCCTCGTAAGCGTTTTTGGTGTAGGCTCGGTAGTCGTAATTTTTATGAACCATCAGGATTTTATTTCCTGCTTTTCGAAATTCAATCACTCGGGTTTCCCCCAATTGACCTCGATCGAGTCCAATATCATTGGATCCGATACCTGACGTCAAGGTGTTCACATACAGCAATTCCTGGTTGAGGCTGTTGATTTCCAAGTAAATCTTTCCTTTTTCTTCGTCTAGGTAGAAAGGAACAAATCCTTCTTTCTTAGTCATTTTTGAAAAATCCTGAGCAGGAAGCCAGCCAAACTGAAGCAGGAGAAGGAGGAGAAGACCAATTTTTTTCATGGGAGTGTATTTTTTTGTCAATTTATCAAAAAGGTTGGCGGGTATCCTACCACTCGTGAAAAAAATACTAAAGTGCATACCGAAGTACCAACACGGTATCGGTTTGTTTGGGGCCTATAATCTCCTGCATGCCCGAACTGATCACTTCTCGATCTACATAGCGGGTCTGTGCAATTCGGAAGTAGACCATGAGTTTGGGATGGACGCGGTACTGAACCAAGAGATACTGCCGGCTTCCTTTTCCAGAAAATGCAGGAATAGCAAAGGCCCCTAGGGCATTGTGTTCGTAGGCATAGAGCCTGTTGTCAAAAGTTTCGGTATCAAATAGTGCCATTCGAGCAGTTAGTTTCCATTTTTCCCGTTTGAAGGAAATGTCTTGAAGCAGCATCCAGCCCTGCGTCTTGCTTTGATCCAGAATGACTTGGTTCCAAAGAATACGGGACTGGAAAGAGAATTCTGGAGAGACCCCTAATTCCAGATTTGCCTGTACTTGATTTTTCAGAATCGGAACTAGGGTGTAGGTTGGGGATGTGGCTTCTTCAGTCGCCTCATTTCTCATTTTCTGCTCCTGCTTCATTTGAATTGAGGCATGTAGATTCTTTTCTGGTTGGTAACTCAGGCGTGCCAGCCATTCCTGACCTTGGGAAGGAGCATA
>JAXISU010000245.1:0-3827 GCA_034680425.1 Cyclobacterium sp. | reverse complement strand
TCTTGAACAACGATGCGGGGCAGGCCATCCTCTTTGGAGGGGTATTGCTGCTGATCGCTGCGGTGGCTACGCTACGGATCAAAGGAAGTAAAACAACCGCTTCGCCTTCACAAGCCCCTTCGGGACATTAACCTATTCCTATCACCACCACCCTAGCCTACACCCATGTCGGTAGAAATCACGCGTACTGAAAAAATCAATCAACTTTTCCAGGCCCATTCCCTAGATACCCAGGGAGCAGACCGGGATTTTGTAACCCGGTTTCATAACAGCCTTCCCAAAATTCAGGGCTTATTCCAAGAACTCTATGGGGTTCATGAGGAAGCCGAATCTCAGTTGCTCGAACTTTTGCGAAGCCTGATTCTGGGTTATCAAGGACGAGAAGAATCGCTTCTAGATCGAGATCGAAATAAGGCCACCGAAGGCAATTGGTTTTTGAGTCAAAACTTGGCAGGGATGAGTATGTACGTGGACCGCTTTGCAGGCAGCCTCAAAACCATGCCTTCCAAACTTTCGCACCTGCAGGATTTGGGGGTAAATTTTCTTCACTTGATGCCGCTCTTCGAGAGCCCACAAGGAGAAAGTGATGGGGGCTATGCGGTTTCCAATTTCCGTAAGGTAGATCCACGATTCGGGACTTTGGAGGATTTGATGGACCTACGCAAGACCATGCATTCCCAAGGTATGTACCTGATGCTGGACATTGTTCTCAACCATACCTCACACTTACACGACTGGGCCATGAAGGCCAAGGCAGGCGATCAAGAATACCAGAATTACTATTACACCTACGAAAACCGCTGGATTCCCAACGAATTTGAGCAGGCCATGCCGGAGATTTTCCCGGAAAGTGCTCCGGGCAACTTCACCTGGAATGAGGAGATGAAGCGCTGGGTGATGACGGTTTTTCACAACTACCAATGGGACCTGAATTTCAGCAATCCCAAAGTCTTGCAGGCGATGGTGGAGACCATGCTGTTTTATGCCAACCTCGGGGTAGACCTGCTCCGAATTGATGCGCCCGCCTTTATATGGAAGCAAACAGGTACCTCCTGCCAAAATCTTCCCCAAGCACACACACTCCTTCGACTGATCAAGCAATGTGTTCATGTGGCTACGCCTGGGATGGCACTGCTCGGAGAGGCGATCGTAGCGCCCAAAGACATTATGAATTACTTTGGAACAGGAGATTTTGTGGCCCAAGAATGCGACTTTGCCTACAATGCCACCCAGATGGCCCTACAATGGGACATGCTAGCCTCTGGGGATACTAGCGTTATGCTCCAAGCCCAAGGAGATATTCTCAGAAAGCCCTACGGCACCTCTTGGATTACCTACACCCGCTGCCACGATGACATCGGGCTCGGATACGAGGACGCCAGCATTGCGCAAACAGGAAAGGATCCCTACTTGCACCGTAAATTTTTGAAGGAATACTATTCCTATTCTGGAGACCAATGGATGAGTCCTGCCCGGGGGGCGTTGTTCTCCTCCAATCCCAAGACTGGAGATGCGCGCATCAGCGGCACGCTCGCCTCACTTTGCGGCTTGGAAAAGGCACTCTTTGAGGGCAATGGACCTGCGATTGAGCAAAGCATCCAAAAAATCTTGCTCATGCAAGCCCATTCCATCTTTTTGGGAGGGCTGCCCATGCTCTTTTACGGAGATGAAGTAGGCTACACCAACGATTACCGCTTCCAACAGGATCCTTCTAAGAGTTACGACAACCGCTGGATGCATCGCCCACTACTGGATTGGGAAAAGGTCAATCGTCGAAAAACAGAAGGTACCTTGGAGTTTCAACTTTTTGAGGGAACCAAGAAGTTATTGGCCATCCGGAAATCTCAGGACCTATTTGCAGATCTGAGCAACGTGTCCTGGATGACTCCACACAACAGACATATCGCGGGATTGATCCGAAGAAAAGGAGAGGAGAGGCGCTACTGCTTGTTCAACTTCAGTGATCAGCCTGCTGGGCTTACCTGGTATGCATTCCGTGAACAAGGAGAGTCTGCTACCCAACTTTTGGATTCCTGGACGCAGTCGACGTATACGGTAGGACCTGATCACGAGCATTTGGTGATTGAACCTTATGGCTTCCGGATTCTGGAACCTCGATAAGGACTTGCTTAGGACTTTTGAGAGGATCCTCGAACCAGGAGTTTGGTTTTAAGCTGGACGGTTTCCGTATGATGGCTCGATTGTGGATTTTGGAGTTGATCAAGCAGCATTTCCACTGCCTTGGCGCCCATTTCTTCCCCAAACTGGTCTACTGAACTGAGTGTAGGACTGGTAAACTCGGCAAACATCCAGTTGCTAAATCCTACAAGTCCTACTTGGTTTGGGATGGAATAATTGGCTGACTTGAGGTAATTCATCGCACCCAAAGCCACCAAATCGGTGATGCAGAATAAGGCGTCTGGTGGATTCTGACTTTCCATTAGGGCCTTGGCAAAGGAAAATCCCTCTTCTTCGCTGATTTCAAAGCAAGGCTTCACCCATTCTTCTTGGAGTTCAAGGCCATGGTCCTCGAGGGCTTTTTTATAGCCCAAAAAGCGTTGCTCCGCGTTTTTTACTTCCATCCTTCCGCTGAGGTGCGCGATTTTTCGATAGCCCTGACGGATCAAGTGGCTGGTAGCCTGATAGGCACCTTCAAAGTCATCCACCACAAGTTTCGGGCTGGATAAAAATTCCGTGATTTTATCAAACTGCACCACTGCCTTGCCTTCATCCAAAAATGCTTGCAAGTGTTCGGCTTCTTTGGTTTCGTTGGAAACAGAAATCAAGAGCCCATCCACGCCCATACCCAGGAGGTATTGGCTGGCCAAGACTTCATCTTTGAGGTGGTCGTAGGATTGGGCGAGGAGGATGCTGTATCCTCTTTTTTTGGCGGCCTCCAAGGCTCCACTGATGGTGGTGGAGAAAAAGTGATGGACGATTTGTGGCACAATCATACCCAAGATGGAAGTCCGGTTTTTTCGGAAATTAACTGCCATCGTATTGGGTACATATTGGTGCTTGGCTGCGTATTCTTTGACCAGCTGTATGGTTTCCTCTGAAAGGGAAGGGTAGCCATTAAGTGCTCTGGATACCGTCGAAGGGGAAAGCTTGAGTTCCTTAGCGATGTCCTTTAAGGTAATTTTTCGCTTTTCATTCATGGCCTAAAAATTTAAAGAGTGGGAATAGTCCAAGAAAAATAAATCTGCGTGTTTTTTCTCTAGAAATCTGCGTGAAAAACACAGATTCTGTGGAATTCTGGCTGCTTTAGCCTATAAAATGGGCCTAAATTGCTTTAAGAAGCGGACGTCGTTTTCAGTAAAGAGACGCAAATCCTTGATTTGGTTTTTGAGCATGGCAATTCGCTCAATGCCCATCCCAAAAGCAAATCCCGTGTACTTGGTAGAGTCAATGCCGCAATTTTCCAGGACATTGGGGTCTACCATCCCTGCTCCACCGATTTCTACCCAGCCGCTGTACTTGCATACGTTGCAACCTTTGCCACCACAGATTAGGCAGGAGATGTCAATCTCTGCGCTGGGCTCGGTAAATGGAAAGAATGAGGGGCGAAAGCGAACTTTCGTTTCCTTGCCAAACATTTCTTTGGCGAAGTGGTATAAGGTATTCTTTAGGTCGGCAAAACCAACATTTTCATCTACATAAAGTCCTTCTACCTGATGGAAAATGCAGTGTGCACGGGCAGAGATCGCCTCATTTCGGTACACGCGTCCTGGAGAAAGGGTTCGGATCGGCGGCTTTTGATTTTCCATCACACGCACTTGCACGGAGGAAGTGTGGGTCCGTAGCGCGATGTCTGGATTTTTCTCGAT
>JAXISU010000244.1:0-3850 GCA_034680425.1 Cyclobacterium sp. | reverse complement strand
TTGCAGGCAAGACAGGTACAGCTCAAAAAGAAATCAACGGAAGCTACCAAGAAGTCTATTACACCAGTTTCGCGGGATACTTTCCTGCAGACCGTCCCAAGTACAGCATGATTGTAGTGATCGATAGCCCCAAAGGGATCGCTGCTTATGGGGGTGATGTTTCAGCTCCCGTATTTAAGGCCATTGCGGATAAGATTTTCGCAACGGACCTGGGTTTGAATGTGGTCAACGAATCCAAAATTTTGCCAAAGGTAGCAAGCGCAAAATTCCCCTATGTGGCCGCAGGTAAGGGAGAGGAACTGCAGAGCATTTTTGATTACCTCAAGTTACCATTCAAAACCCCTGTTCAAGAGGATTGGATTGCCGCCTCTACGGGTGAGACAGGTCAGGTTCAAATGCTGCT
Organism: Cyclobacterium sp.; assembly: GCA_034680425.1. Classification (GTDB taxonomy): domain Bacteria; phylum Bacteroidota; class Bacteroidia; order Cytophagales; family Cyclobacteriaceae; genus Algoriphagus. Next base: position 3,447 of record JAXISU010000244.1, on the reverse strand, counting down.
GGTGGACACCGAAAAGGCAGTGGTGCCAAATGTAGCGGGCATGTCTCTTCGCGACGCATTGTATATTCTAGAAAATAAAGGACTGAAAGTGAATTTTAACGGTAAGGGAAGAGTACTGACCCAATCCATCAGTCCAGGAACACTATTGACCCCAGATGCCACCATAGACCTTGTACTTGGATAAATGAACGTGCTCAAAGACATATTGTACAAAGTATCGCTGACCGCTACCAATGGAAACATGGAGCGAAGGGTAAGTGATGTGGTCTTTGATAGTCGCAAAGTCATTGAAAATGCTGCCTTTATAGCCGTAAAAGGTACCCAGGTGGATGGACATGATTTTATCCCGCTTGCCTTGGAAAAAGGGGCAACTGCTATTATTTGTGAACAACTCCCTGAGTCTCTAGCCGAAGGAATCACCTATATCCAAGTGGTGGATTCGGCCAAGGCTCTGGGAATTATGGCCGCTAATTTTTACGGCAACCCATCTGAAAAAATCAAGGTAGTTGCCGTTACAGGCACCAATGGAAAAACCACCACCGTCACCTTATTGCACCAGCTGTTTGTTCGTATGGGCTACAGCACGGGGCTCCTGTCTACGGTAGAAAATAAAATCAACGAAGAGGTAATCCCTTCGACGCATACCACTCCGGATGCGGTCAGTGTGCAAGCCTTGCTTCGCAAAATGGTAGATGCTGGATGCACCCATTGCTTTATGGAGGCCAGTTCCCATGCGATCGTTCAAGAGCGTATTGCTGGATTGAAGTTGGCAGGAGCAGTATTTACCAACATCACACACGATCACTTGGATTACCATGGCACTTTTGATGAATACATCAAGGCCAAGAAAAAGCTATTTGATGAATTGCCAAAGGATGCTTTTGCATTAGTCAATGGTGATGACAAGCGAGGTGGGGTTATGGTTCAAAATTGCCGAGGTACCCTACAAACCTTTGGACTCAAGTCCGCTGCAGATTTCAAGGCCAAAATCCTTTCCAACACCATCGAAGGATTGGAGCTGGATGTCAATGGAAAACTCATCTGGTTCAGAATGATTGGTTCCTTCAATGCCTACAATTTATTAGGAGTACTTGGTACTGCAGTGCTTTTAGGCGAGGATGAGGATGAAGTGCTTCGGGAATTGTCTGCCATCAAGGGAGCCAAGGGTCGCTTTGACCGAATCTCCATCGGCGGCATCACCGCCATCGTAGATTATGCGCACACCCCAGATGCGCTTGACAATGTACTGAAGACCATCAATGCTTTCCGTACGGGGAATGAGCAGCTAATTACTGTAGTTGGCTGTGGAGGCAATCGGGACAAGACCAAGCGCCCAACCATGGCCAAAATAGCTGTTTCAGAAAGCACCAAAGCCATTTTCACCTCTGACAATCCACGATTTGAAGAGCCGGCTGAAATCCTTCGCGACATGCAAGCGGGTGTTGGACCCACAGATTTTCGAAAAAGCTTGACTATTGAAGACCGAAGAGAGGCCATCAAGACCGCACTTCTGCTTTGTCAAAAAGGGGATATCGTCCTGATTGCCGGCAAAGGGCATGAGGACTACCAAGAAATTAAAGGCGTAAAGCATCATTTTGATGATGCGGAAGTCGTGACGGAATTATTGACTCAATTGACAGGAATCTGACATGCTGTATTCACTATTTGACTACTTCGATCGAGTGTTGGACATCCCAGGAACTGGGGTGTTTCGCTACATTTCTTTCCGTGCAGGGATGGCGGCCTTGGTTTCTTTGATCATCACAATCACTTTCGGACACCACATCATCAACTGGATCCGCAACCGTCAGATTGGCGAGACTGTTCGCGATTTGGGCCTCGAAGGACAAACCCAAAAGAAAGGTACTCCTACCATGGGCGGCTTGATGATGATTGCAGCCATCTTGATCCCGACGCTGCTGTTTGCCAATCTCAACAATATCTACATTCAGCTCTTGTTGATCACTACCGTTTGGTTGGGATTGATAGGTTTCTTGGATGATTACATCAAGGTATTCCGCAAGAACAAGGATGGCCTCAAAGGGCGCTTCAAAATCGTAGGGCAAATTGGCATTGGAGTCATTGTGGGTGCAACCTTATATTACAATGACGACGTGGTTATTCGAGAGTTCTCTACGCCAGTTTCGGTGGAAAGTGGAGTGATCGAAACTCCTTCCTTCCAAGATACCAAAGCCTTAAAAACAACCATTCCTTTTTTCAAGAATAACGAGCTCAACTACGAAGATTTCCTTGGATTCCTGGGTGATTCCATGACCCCAGTGCTCTACATTTTTGTAGCGATTTTCATCATTACGGCGGTATCCAATGGAGCCAATATCACTGATGGCATTGATGGTCTGGCGGCAGGAACCTCTGCCATCATTGGTTTGACCATTGCCATTTTTGCCTACTTGAGCGGTAATGCCATTTTTTCCCAATACCTCAACATCATGTACATCCCCAACTCCGGGGAACTGGTAATCTTCACGGCTGCCTTTATCGGTGCCTGTGTGGGATTCCTCTGGTACAACTCCTACCCGGCCCAGGTATTTATGGGCGATACGGGATCCTTGATGCTAGGTGGGGTCATAGCTGTATTGGCTTTGACACTTCGAAAAGAACTTCTTATCCCCATTCTATGCGGGATATTCCTGGTAGAAAACCTGAGCGTCATGATTCAGGTGGCCTACTTCAAATACACGAAGCGGAAATATGGAGAAGGGAGACGGGTATTTCTAATGTCCCCACTCCACCACCATTACCAGAAAAAAGGAATTCACGAATCCAAGATCGTTACCCGTTTTTGGATTGTAGGGATTCTACTTGCAGTAGTCACATTAGCCACCCTCAAACTAAGGTAAGACCATGAATCGCCTAGTCGTCCTCGGAGCCGGAGAAAGTGGGTTGGGAGCAGCATTGCTCGCCAAGCGGGAGGGCTATGCCGTTTTTGTTTCGGATGGAGGCAGCATTGGGGAGGCACGCAAAGCGCAGCTTCAGGCTGCTGGAATTGAATTTGAAGAAGGTAAGCACGACGAGGCTCGCATTTTGGCTGCCGACTTGATCATCAAAAGTCCAGGGATTGCTCCTACTGTTTCAATCGTGCAGCAGGCGATCAATCAAGGGATTTCCGTAGTGGATGAATTGGAATTTGCCGGACGTTACAGCAAGGGGAAGGTGATTGCGATTACCGGAACGAATGGAAAAACAACCACGACCTTGTTGACCTACCACCTCTTGAAAGAAGCGGGTTGGGATGTAGGTCTTGCTGGCAATGTGGGTAAAAGCTGGGCCGGTCAATTACTCGAGGGAGATCATGCCTGGTGGGTGATCGAGATTTCCAGTTTCCAGATTGATGGCTTGGTGAGTTTGAAACCGCATATCGCCCTCTTGACCAATATTACTCCAGATCACCTGGATCGGTATGGCTACCAAATGGAGCGCTACATC
>JAXISU010000243.1:0-3855 GCA_034680425.1 Cyclobacterium sp. | reverse complement strand
TTTGAGTGCTGCATTCACCCATTCTGCTTTTCCACAGAGCATTCCCACGCGCCAGCCGGGGATATTGAAGGTTTTGGAGAGGGAGTTGAGTTCCAAACCCACTTCCTTTCCGCCAGGTAGCGCCAGCAAGCTTTTAGGATTCGGGTTTAAGATGTGGCTGTAGGGGTTGTCATGGATAAGTAGGATGTCATGCCGCTGCGTAAAAGCAATGAGTTCTGCCAACACTTTCTCGGAGCCAGGAGCCCCTGTAGGCATGTGTGGGTAATTGATCCACATCAGTTTGACTCGACTCAAGTCCAAAAGCTCGAGGTCCTCCAAATTAGGTCGACCCTGCTTGCTCAAATCCAAGCTGTAGTAAATGGGACTTGCCCCAAGCAATTGGGTGACGGCTGTGTAGGTGGGATAGCCTGGGTTGGGAATTAGGACCTGATCTCCAGGATTCAAAAAAGCCATGCTTAGGTGAAAGATTCCTTCCTTGGAGCCCATTAACGGAAGTATTTCCCGGTTTGGATCCAGCTGCACTCCAAATTCACTCGCATAATAGTGAGCCATAGCCGTCCGCAATTCGGGAATGCCCTGGTAGCCTTGGTAGCCATGCGTTTGTTCGTTTTCAGCGGTGCTCTTCAAGGCATCGATGACGCTGCGATCAGGACTTAAGTCGGGCGAACCTATCCCCAAGTTCAGTACAGGCTTTCCTTCCGCAAGGAGCCTGCTAACTTCTCGAAGTTTGGCTGAAAAGTAGTACTCCTCTACTCCTTCAATACGTGTTGCAAATCCCTTCATCCTTTTCTGCTTCGGTATTCCCCAAAAATTTTCAATTCCCCAAACTCCATTCTCATCTGAGCTACAGCTTCCTGGTAGGAAGCAGGATCTTTGAATTCTGCATCAATAAAAAAGGCATAATCCCATGGTTTGTCCATGAGTGGGATGGATTGAATTTTACTCAAATTCAGATTTTTTTCTGCTAGCATCGTGAGGAGTTTGGCCAATCCTCCGGCCTCATTGCGAATGGTGATTTTGAAGGATACCTTGTTGGCTTCTTCTTGAGTTTTGGATTTTTCTCGAGTAAGGAAGATAAATCGAGTGAAATTATCCTTTACCGTTTGAATCTGTGGTGCCAGAATTTCTAATCCATAGCTCGCTGCCGCAATTTCGCTGGCAATGGCCGCCATACCAAGGAGCTGCTCCTCTTGGATACGCTTGGCCACGGAAGCCGTATCTTGGTCGTCAATTAGTCGAATCTTTGGCCACTGCGCTAGGAAGGCCTTGCATTGAAGCAAAGCCATGGGGTGGGAGCGAACCTCTGTGAGGTCAGCGATGGATTGCCCTGGCAAAGCCATCAAATGATGGGAAATAGGCAAATAGTACTCTTCATAAATGGAGAGCTCGTAGCGGTCGATCAAGTCGTAATTCGGCAAGATGGCACCTGCGATGGAGTTTTCGATAGCCATCACCCCCACGGATGCTGTGCCCGAAGCAACAGATTTGGCTACCTCTTCAAAGGTGAGAAAGGGGAGAACTTGGGCCTGCTCTCCAAAATTTAATAGGGCCACTTGGTGGTGAAAAGATCCTGAAATCCCTTGAATGGCAACGATCATAGCATATTTGGGGAAAGAATTTCTTGGCGAATGCCGGCCTGCTCCACCTGCGTCCAAAAACTAGGATAGGATTTATTGACTACTTCTGGATCTTCAATCCACAATTCGGTTTTGGTTACCAATGGCATAAAGGCCATGGCCATGCGGTGATCTTCGTAGGTATGAATTTGTACCCGTCGCGGCATGGTTACCGAAGGGATCACTTGGAAGGTGTCGGGCGAAATTTCCCGTAACTCGGCATTGAACTTTGCCAGTTCCTGCTGAAGTGCATAGATTCGATCTGTTTCTTTGATGCGCAGGCTTTCCAAACCCGTGAATAAGGCGTTTTGTCCCAAAATAGCACAGGTCACGGCCACGGTCTGCGCCAAGTCTGGACAATGGGTAAAATCCCAACTTTTTAGGCCCGTGACCACTTGCTTTTCAAGCAATAGCCCACCTTCCTGAAAGGTACTTTGGATGCCCAATTGTGCCATGATTTCTACGATGGCAGCATCTCCTTGCAAACTTTTTGCTTTAAGCCCTTTGAGAAAAAAGGAACCCGAATCTGCACAGGCCAACAAGCTAAACCAATAGCTCGCACCCGACCAATCGCTCTCCACAACAAAGTGGGTAGCACGGTAAGGCTGAGGGGTGATTTTGATGATATTTCCATCCCAGCTGTATACAATTCCAAACTGTGCCATCAGTTCTAGCGTCATTTCGATATACGTTCGGCTACCGACCTTTCCCTCCAATTCCAGTTCCAACCCTAAAGGCAAAAGCGGAGCAATCATCAAGACTGCTGAAATGTACTGGCTGGACACATCGCCTCGGATCCGAATTTTTTCAGTGAGTTGGGAAGGTAGGCCTTGCACCGCAAGTGGTGGATAGCCTTCGGTACCCAGGTAATGTATTTCTGCTCCTAGGCTGCGTAAGGCATCCACCAAAATACCGATAGGGCGCTGGCACATCCGTGGAGTGCCTGTCATTACCTTTTGTTGGTTGGTTACAGCAACGAATGCTGTCAAAAACCGCATGGTCGTTCCTGCATCTAGCACATCAAATACTGCTGGGTTGGTTTGCAGGAGCCGAATCATGGTTTGTGTATCACGAGCTTCAGCCAGGTTGCTCAGTGTATTTTCCCCTTCGGTCAAGGCATCGATGACCAAGGCTCGATTCGATTCACTCTTGGAGGAAGGTAAGGGTAGGGTTACCTGGGAAAATTCGGTTTTTTGCGTAAGCCTAAGAAGCTGCATGAGTTAAAAATATCAAGGGTTAGGCCAATTGCTGGTAATAGAGGATAGCATGCTTGATCTCCTCGCGGGTTACGGGGTTGTTGAAGCTGCAGTCTCCAAGGCTAGGGAGCAAGGTGAACAGCTGCGTAATCCCTTCATTCTTTTTATCTTGAGCACACAAATCCAAAATGGCGTCCAGATCTTTGGAATCTAAATTCACCTTACCGAAAATACTGAGCATCTTGGTGCTAAGTTCATTCAATTCCTCAAAGCTCAATCCGATTTTCTGAAAGGATAAAAAACCCTCAGCAATCATGCCTAATGCAATGGCTTCTCCATGGAGCAAAGGCTGAGGACCGTTCAAGTAGAAGGACTCTACCGCATGTCCGATGGTATGACCAAAATTCAAGATTTTCCGTAGCCCAGTTTCTTTTGGATCTACTTCCACTACCGCTTTTTTGATTCCTACCGAATGGCGGATTACTCGTGCCCAGTCTTGTTTTTCCCAAAGGGTACTGGGTAAGGATCTGAAAAAGGCGAGATCCCGAATGAGTCCATGTTTGAGTACCTCTGCATACCCAGAGCGAAGTTCACGCTGGGGAAGCGTTTCTAGAAATGTAGGGTCAATGAGTACGGTTTCTGGCAATTGGAATACTCCCAGGTGGTTTTTGAACCCCATAAAATCAATGCCCAACTTACCACCCACACTGGCATCCACTTGGGAGAGTAGGGTAGTAGGTATTGTGATGAAGGGAATCCCTCTTTTGTAGACGCTGGCGCAAAATCCCCCCATGTCACCAATTACTCCACCTCCTAAATTGAGCATCAGGGCTTGTCTATCAAGTACCGCTTCGGTCATCTGAGTCCAGATGGTAGCGCAGGTTTCCAGAGTTTTGAAGGGTTCTCCTGCTGGCACATTAATTAGCACTGTGTCCGCAGGAAGCACTTCTTGAATTAATGGAAGGCAATACTGTTGGGTGTTCACATCTGTGAGCACTACCAATTTGGAATAGCTGCGTGCATGCAATACCTCTTTCAAGATG
>JAXISU010000242.1:0-3864 GCA_034680425.1 Cyclobacterium sp. | reverse complement strand
TTAGCGAGGTGCAAACATAGCCAAAAATATTTTCCAAACTACCATCTATACACATGATTTCTTATCAAGTTGAATTATCCCTAGAATTAATCGAATTTCAATCCATCCTTGAAGATTCTGGCTTGTCTGCTAGACGGCCTATGGAAGACCCTCAACTTCTAGAACGCATGATTAAAGGATCCAATTTGCTCATTACTGCGAGATCGGAGGGTCAATTGGTAGGCCTACTTCGTGGGCTTTCTGATTTTTGCTACCGCAGTTTTATTGCTGACTTGGCAGTGGCTCGTTCATTTCAACAGAAAGGCATAGGCCGCCAATTAATTCAATTGGCCCGGAATCAAGCTCCTGAAGCACGTCTTATCCTTTTTTCAGCGGAAGATGCAGCCCCTTTTTATGAAAAATTGGGCTTTCATTTACACGAACGATGCTATCAGCTGAAGGCCGGAGAAGAACTTCTCTAGCAATTCTCTTAACTTGCTCTTCCACCAACCCCTACTAATCAATGAAAAAGATTTTTCTCACTGCACTCGCTCTCGGAATTTCTTGGACAGGAATTGCCCAAACTACCTTTATTCATGCGGGTAGGCTTATCGATGTAAAAAATAAAAAAGTACTCACTGAACAAACACTTGTAGTGGAAGGAGGAACAATCCTTTCGGTGAATTCAGGATACCAAACTCCTAGTAAAGGAGCGACGCTCGTGGATTTGAAAAAAGCGACGGTGATGCCAGGTCTAATGGACATGCACGTGCATATCGAACAGCAAACTAGCCCTACACGCTATGCAGACGGTTTCCGAGACAACGAGGCCGATGTGGCCTACAAGACGCTTCCTTTCGCACACATTACCCTTATGGCAGGCTTTACCACCGTACGTGATATGGGCGGTACGGGCGTAAATATCGCCCTGCGAAATGCAATCAATGCTGGCCTAGTAGTGGGACCACGCATCTACACAGCAGGTAAGTCTATTGCTCCTACAGGAGGTCATGCGGACCCTACTAATGGTGTAAAGCGCGACTTGATGGGCGATCCAGGACCTGAGTCTGGTGTAATCAATGGTCCTTACGATGCCCGAAAGGCTGTGCGTCAAGCGGTAAAGTATGGTTCGGATGTCATTAAAGTAACTGCCACCGGGGGCGTGCTTTCTGTGGCTCGTGATGGCTCGGCCCCACAATTTCAACAAGACGAACTGGAGGCAGTGGTGGAGACTGCCAAGGATTTTGGAATGCACGTAGCGGCTCATGCCCATGGAGATGAAGGAATGAAAAGAGCCGTGAAGGCAGGCATTCATTCCATCGAACATGGGACTTTGATGAGCGAAGGGACCATGGATGAAATGGTAGCTGCCGGTACTTGGCTTGTTCCAACAGTGACAGCAGGGATGTCGGCAGCAGAATATGCAAAAATTCCCGGTTACTACCCGCCAGTGGTCCGCGATAAGGCCATGCGAATAGGTGCTCAAATCCAACAAACCTTTGCAACGGCCTATAAAAAAGGAGTAAAAATTGCCTTTGGAACCGATGCAGGTGTATTTCCTCATGGGGACAACTACCGCGAGTTTCTCTACATGACCGAGGTAGGCATGCCCAACCTAGAAGCAATCCAAGCAGCAACGCTCAATGCGGCGGTGATGATGGGTATTGAAGATAAGTTAGGCACGCTTGAAGGTGGCAAACTGGCAGATGTTATTGCAGTAAAGGGCAACCCAGACCAAGATATCAAAGCGATGAAGGATGTCATCTTCGTGATGAAGGAAGGTAAAATTTTCAAGCAATAAGACATACAAAAAATCTATAACCCCAACCTAACACGCTATATCCTATGAAAATTCAAGCATTAGTTTGCCTCTTGATGCTCTCCGGAGCCTCTTTGGCCCAGAATCAAAAAGAGGGCAGCGCTGCCGCTCTCCCAGCCGCGCAGGTAGCCAAGTCCAAGCAATCCGTCACCTTAGATGGAAAAGTAATTCCTCTTTCAGCGGAGGCGGGAACGCTCCAATTGAAAGACGAGAACAACAAGCCGATAGCGCTGTATGGCTACACGGCTTATTTCAAGGATAATCCTGAGAAAAATCGCCCCATCGTATTTGCCTTTAATGGAGGTCCTGGATCTTCTTCGTATTGGTTGCACATGGGGATTATGGGTCCGAAGCGAATTGTAGTGGATGATCCAAATTACAATGCTGCTGCACCCTACGAACTGACCAACAATGAGTTTTCCATCCTGGATGTAGCCGATGTGGTGATGATGGATCCGGTAGGAACAGGTTTGAGTGTGCCGATTGGAGATTCCAAAGGCGCTGATTTCTGGGGTGTGGATCAGGATATTCGCAGTACCAGCTTGTTTATCATGCAGTTTTTGAAGGAGCATGGCCGTCTCAATTCGCCCAAATACATTTTGGGAGAGAGCTACGGCACCTTCCGAAATGCAGGGGTAATGAACTATTTGCTAGACAAGGGCTATGCCTTGAATGGGGTCATCATGGTATCTGCAGTGTTTGACCTTCGAACTTTGTTTTTTGCGCCTAATGAGGACTTGCCTTACATCGTGTACTTGCCTACCGTAGCAGCTACGAGCTGGTACCATAAAAAGGTGGCCAACCCAGGAAGCAATCTTCCTGCCTTTGTACAGCAGGTGCGTGAATTCGTGGAAAAGGAATACGCTCCAGCCTTGTTTAAAGGAAATCGAATTACAGCTGCAGAGAAGTCTTCCATTGCCAAGAAATTGGAAGGATTTACCGGAATTACTTCAGCCGTTTGGGAGCGTGCAGATCTCCGAATCACTCCAGGGGAATATTACCAAGAACTGCTACGAAGTGAAGGGATGACAGTAGGTCGATTGGATTCCCGATACAAGGGGATCAACTTGGATCCTATGGCCATGTCTGCCTTTACTGATCCACAGAGTGATGCCATTTCACCGGCATATACCATGGGCTTTTTGGATTATTACCACGGAAGCTTGGGAGTGAGCAAGGACTTGAGCTATGCTACGTCTGCGTATGCTAAAGAAGGATTTAAGTGGGATTGGAAGCACCAAGGAAATAATTTCTGGGGAGCAGATGCCGCCGTGACCACCGTGCCTGACATGGCGGAAGCCTTGAGTAAGGATCCGCATGTGGAGGTCTTGATCATGAATGGCTACTACGACTTGGCGACAGTATTCCATGGCGTGGAGCATTCCATCGCCCACATGGGATTGCCAAGTTCTGCTACAGATCGAATCAAGATGACCTACTACGAAGCAGGCCACATGATGTACACGCATTTGCCGTCTGCAGCGCAATTCCGTCAGGATTTGAAGTCCTTTATTCAGAGTACACTCAAGTAGTAAAATTGAATTTTAAGGTATAAAAAAAGGAGATCCATCTTGATGTGCCCCCAAAAAGTTAGACACTTATTGGGGGCATTTCTATGAGCAGAAAAATCAAGTATGATGTTGATACCGGTATCCTGGGCTTAATTATCACCTTTCAATTTTCTAGAAGCAATTCACATTTTTGTTATCTTTAAGAAAAATCGTTTCAATCATGACTTTGATAATTGACAAATCCAACCTGAAAAACACAGCAAAGATTCTCAATGAGAAACTTAAAAAATCAGGCAAAAAAGGCAATTTGATGAAGCATTATGGAAAGTTGAAGCGAAATATTGATGGTCTATCCTATCAAATTTCCATTAGAGAAAATGAAGATTGATTTTTTAGCAGATACTAATTTTTTGATTTATATCCATGAAGGAAATAAAATCGCAGAACCCTTTCTTGAATATAATTTTGCAATCTCATTTATTTCAGAGATTGAGCTACTTGGTTTTCCTGGCATATCAAAATCTGAGTAAACAAAGCTTAAGTTACTTTTAAATG
>JAXISU010000241.1:0-3869 GCA_034680425.1 Cyclobacterium sp. | reverse complement strand
GCCTCTCTGACCTTTGGAGCTACCAGATCTTTTCAATTGCGACCCTACGGAAAAAAGGAACCCAAATTGAGCCTTGAACTTTCGCATGGAAGTCTTTTGCTCATGGGGGGAGAAAGTCAGCATTTCTGGGAACATCAGCTTCCCAAAACCAAGAAGGTATTGGCTCCTCGAATTAACCTTACTTTTCGCAAATTGATTGGTTAAGTCAATCGTTGATTGGTTTTGAATTAGTCTACCACCCAGAGGTAGTCTCCGTAACCTGCAGCTTGCATTTCTGATTTGGGAATAAACTTCATGGCTGCGGAATTCATGCAGTAGCGCAACCCAGTAGGAGCAGGACCATCGTTAAAAACATGTCCTAAGTGGGAGTTTCCAAGCTTACTACGCACTTCTACGCGAAGCATTCCCAGCGTACGATCCACTGGCTTATCAATTACGCGTGCATCAATGGGTTTGGTAAAGCTAGGCCATCCTGAGCCTGATTCGTATTTATCCTTAGAGCTAAATAGGGGAGCACCTGTTACCACACAAACATAGATGCCATCTTCCTTATTGCCGTTGTAGGCGTTGTTGAAGGCAAATTCGGTAGCGCCTTCCATGGTCACCTCGTATTGCAACTCATCCAACTCTTTTTTGAGTTCTCCTTTGGATGGAGCTGGGTATTTTTTGGTACTTAGCTCAGGCCAGTGCTTCTGAATAAATGCATCTCTTCCAGAGCCTTTGCGGTATGCATAGTAATCTTGAGGGCTCTTTTTGTAGTAATCCTGGTGGTAATCTTCCGCAGGGTAGAAATTTGTAAACTTGATGATAGGAGTTGCTACAGGCTTGGAGAATCGTTTGGATTGATCCAATCGCTTTTTACTCTCTTCCGCTACCTTTTTTTGCTGGTCGTTATGAAAGAAAATAGCGGACTCGTATTGAGTTCCTCGATCAAAAAATGAGCCACCCACGTCCGTAGGATCGTAGGTTTGCCAGAAAATATCTACAAGTTCAGCGTAACTGATGACTTCAGGGTCAAAGGTAATTTGTACGGATTCGCGGTGAGAGGTTTTGCCTCCTGCTACTTCTCCGTAGGTAGGATTTTTTTCCTTACCGCCCGCATAGCCAGAAACCACTGAAATGACACCGTCTAAATCCTCAAAAGGAGCTTCTACACACCAAAAGCAACCGCCCGCAAAGGTGGCAACCTGTTGAGATGCGGAAAAAACTTCTTTTGGAGATTCTTCTGCTGTATTTTGGGTTTCAGTTGAGGCATTTGGTCCCCCGCTACAAGCAAGGAAAAGTGAGGCAATCAATGCGAACATGGGATAGCTAAATTTTGAGTTAATTTTCATTTCCAAGGATTTCCGAGCAGTATTTGAGTTACCTACCGGTTACATTGTTTCAACACGAAACCAGGCAGGGCTGTTTCAAAAATAGAGGATTATTTTAGTGGAAGCCATTTAAGGATTTCAAAGCCCGCCATTAATTTTCAATTCCAGTCGTTGATTTTTGATAAAAGGGGGCGAAAAATTGAAGAACTCTTTTAGATTTGTATAAGCCGTTTTGGCGTCATCTGCTATGAAATTACTACTCCTACGCACCTTTTGGGTTGTACTTGCGCTGTTCTTTAGCCTTTCCGTAGGCTCATTACAAGCCCAGGAAGCCGGTTTTGTTTCCCTATTTGATGGACAAAGTTTGACAGGATGGGTGGGCAACAAAAGTTCCTACCTCGTCAAAGAGGGGATGATCGTCATCGAACCCAAAGGCGGGGGAGGCGGAAATCTATACACCGAAAAGGAATATGGAAATTTCATCCTTCGTTTTGAATTTCAACTCACTCCTGGAGCAAATAATGGCTTAGGAATTCACGCACCTTTGGAAGGGGATGCCGCTTACGTAGGCAAAGAATTCCAGATTTTGGACAATGAAGCCGAGAAGTATGCAGGCCTACAAACCTACCAATATCACGGTTCTCTGTACGGAGTAATGTCAGCCAAGCGGGGCTTCTTGCGTCCAACTGGGGAATGGAATCAGCAGGAGGTACGCATTAATCATCCTTATGTCACCGTAATCTTGAATGGAGAGGTGATATTGGAAGGCAACTACCTAGAAGCGAGCCAATCCGGCACGCTCGACAAGAAAGAACATCCAGGGCTAAACCGTAGCCGAGGACATATTGGATTTTTGGGCCATGGAGACTTGGTCCGATTTCGAAATATCAAAATCAAAGAATTACCTTAAACCCAAGCCCAAGCCCCCGTTTACCCATGAAAAAAAAATATCAAGTAATCGACAGAAGAGATTTTTTTAAAAAAGCAGCCCTAGGCGTTGCTGGCCTTTCCTTGGCCCCTTCGCTTTTGGCCAATGTTCCCGCCTCCGGCAAACTTAGAACTGTACACATCGGTCTTGGAGGAATGGGCATGGAAGATTTAAAAGCAATTGCTAGCCATGCAAGTGTGGAAGTTGTGGGGCTTTGTGATGTGGATACCAATGCCTTGAGCAATGCTACGGCCCTTTACCCCCAAGCAAAAACCTACAGCGACTACCGCCTCCTTTTGAAAGAAATGGAAGATCAGTTTGATGCAGTGGTGGTATCTACTCCAGATCATACCCATGCGCCTGCTTCCCTGATGGCTATGGAGATGAATAAGGCGGTGTACTGCCAAAAACCATTGACCCACCATGTCACTGAGGCGAGAGCCATGAAAAAGATGGCTGAGGATAAGAAATTGGTTACCCAAATGGGTATCCAGGTTCACTCGTTCTACGATTACAAGCTGGCTACACTACTCATCCAATCTGGCATCATTGGTAAGGTGCATACGGTTCGTGCCTGGTCACCTAAAAACTGGGGTTTTGATGGCAAGGAACCCAATGGGAAAGATGCGGTGCCTAGTAATTTGAACTGGAATTTGTGGCTAGGGACAGCACCTAAACGCGATTACAAGGAAGGCGTCTACCACCCAGGCAATTGGAGAAAGCTTCTAGATTACGGCTGTGGAACCTTAGGAGATATGGGTGTCCATATTTTTGACACCCCTTACAATGCACTCCAATTGGATGTGCCGCGGACCATTGTCAACCAATGCAGAAAGCCGACGGGTTTTGGTTTTCCAGAGAACAATATCGTGACCTACGAATTCCCTTCGACGCCGTATACCACAGATACCTTGAAGTGGGTGTGGTACGATGGACCAGGAGCACCTGAGCAGCAAGAGGATTTGAGGCTTCCCAATGGGGACAAGCTTCCGGATCAGGGTGCCATGTTTATGGGTGAAAAAGGCAGATTATTGTTGCCACACTTCCAACAACTTCCAAGATGGATTGTGGATGGAGAGTACAAGCAATTTGATGTGACTCCATTCAATTTGGGTGCCCCTGTTAAGGATTATGTGGGCGAAAGCAAGAAGCATTACCACCAATTTGTGGATGCCTGTTTGGGCAAGGGGAAATGTACTGCTCCTTTTTCCTATTCTGCGCGCTTGACTGAAACCATTCTTCTAGGAGTGATTGCGGGTCGTTTTCCAAATGAAACCCTACACTGGAATAGCAAGAAGGCAAAATTTGCAGAGCGGAAAGCCAATAAGTTTTTGGGTGGTAAGTACCGCAAATTCTAAATTTAACCACAAGAAAGGGGAGCATTCCCCTTTCTTGATTTTTTGAATAATACCAATACTTTCTAGAATTAGCTGAAAGTGGTTGGGTGTTAAAATTAAAAACTAAATGAAAGATTTTTGGAATGTGAGGTATAGTGAAGAGTCTTATGCCTATGGCACTGCTCCAAATGTATTTTTTAGGGACGAGCTCATAAAAATACCTCCTGGAAAAGCACTTTTTCCAGCAGAGGGAGAGGGAAGGAATGCCGTTTATGCTGCTACCTGCGGCTG
>JAXISU010000240.1:0-3878 GCA_034680425.1 Cyclobacterium sp. | reverse complement strand
TTGGAAACAAATTCGTGAATTGATGGCTTTCACTTAAAATTGCCTATTAATTTCATGAAATGAAAACGATTCAACCCAAAGACCTGTCTACCCCCGAGTTACAAGCCCTCTTGCAAGGTGCTGTGGCTCCAAGGCCCATTGCCTTTGTAAGTAGCATCAATGGGTCGGGAGCTGTTAATTTAAGCCCTTTTTCTTTTTTTAACCTGTTTAGTGCCAATCCGCCCATCTTGGTTTTCTCTCCTTCTCGCAGGGTGCGCGACAAGAGTACCAAGCATACTTTGGAGAATGTGCTTGAGGTACCTGAAGTAGTCATTCATGTGGTGGGCCATAGTTTGGTGGAGCAAATGTCCCTAGCCAGCACAGAATATGGGAAAGGGGTCAATGAATTTATGAAAGCAGGGCTAACTGAAGTTCCCTCCAATCTAGTGTCTCCACCTCGGGTGAAGGAAGCCCCCCTGGCTTTTGAGTGCCGCGTGAATCAGGTGATTTCCTTAGGGGAAGAAGGCGGCGCAGGCAACTTGGTGATTTGTGAGGTGCTTCAAATTCACCTGGATGAACGAATTTTGGATGCTTCAGGGGCCATTGCGCCACTGAAGTTGGATCCTGTAGCCCGCTTAGGTGGAAATTGGTACACCAAAATCACCCCTGAATCCTTATTTCAAATTCCCAAGCCATTGACTACCCTAGGAATTGGGGTAGACCAGATTCCCGAGGAAATTCGGTTGAGCTCAGTCCTTACGGGCAATAACCTAGGTCGATTGGGCAATGTGGAGCAGCTGCCAAATTCAGAAGAGGTAGCTGCTTTTGGGCAAACGCCGGAAGTGCTTGAATTAAAAAAGCGGTTTCAACGGGATCCAGAATCTTGGATAGATCACCTGCATCGCTGGGCCCAACAGGAATTGGAATCCGGTGAGGTGGAGCTCGCCTGGAAAATACTTTTACAGAAGTAAGCAGCAAAAAAAAACTCAGCCCGAAAGCTGAGTTTTTCTATTATTTGATAACCACATCTTGGGGCATTCGTACCTGCACGCCCTGGTAGTTTTTGAGTTTCTGAATTTTTTGGTAGAGCGGGTACTGCTCTCCCAATTGGGACTGAAGGATGCGGACTTGTACCTGATCGGAAAAGTTGACCATCAATTCTTCGAACCAAGGCTTTTTCTCAGGGAAGTACACTACTCGGTAATCTTCTCCCGCTTTGATCTTTGCAGCGGCAATACCAATAGCGGTATCCAAGCCACCCAATACATCCACCAATCCACGTGCTTTGGCTTGGGTTCCGGTCCAAACTCTTCCAGAAGCAACCTTCCGAACAGAATCTGGGTGCATGCCTCGACCTTCTGCTACTCGAGAAATGAAGGTCTCGTAGCCATCTTCAACGCTGGATTGGATGATGGTTCGTTCTACCTCAGTCAGCGGTCTAGCCATATTTCCAAAATCCGATAATTCTCCTGTGGAGACCACATCCGTAGTCACTCCCAACTTGTCGTTTACGAGTTCTTGAACATTGAATAGGATTCCAAAAATACCGATGGAACCCGTGATGGTATTGGGCTGTGCCACAATGGTGTCAGCTGGTGCGGCGATGTAATACCCACCTGAGGCAGCTACTTCACCCATGGATACAATCAAAGGCTTGGCCTTCTTGGCCTCTGACATTTCTCTCCAAATCACCTCCGACGCAAGGATTGATCCTCCTGGAGAATTCACACGTAACACGATCGCTTTGATGCTTTCGTCTTTTCGTGCCTTACGGATTTCCTTGGCAAATTTTTCCGAGCTGATGGCACCTTCCGCATTTCCATCCACAATCTCTCCCTCGGCAAGGATTACTGCAATTCGATTCGCTGACGTGATGTTTTTGCTTTTCGCAAGTGCACCGAGGTCGGTGGCATTGATAGTGGAGATTTGATCTTCCTCCTTCAATCCTAGTTTTTCTTTGAGAATGCTATGTACTTCATCCTCGTATTTGAGGGCCGTAGTAAGCTTGTAGGTCACTGCATCTTTCGGCTTTCGAACCAGCATCTGATGGTTGATCTTGATGAGGCTGTCTTTGGAGATTTTTCGTGATTCGGCAATCAACTCAATGGCATGACGGTTGATGTCATCCAAAAAGTATTGCGTTTGCAGACGATTTTCCGGGCTCATTTTATCCAAAATGAAGGGTTCCACAGCACTTTTGAATTCCCCAACACGGAACACTTCGGGCTTGATCCCAACTTTTTCAAAAAAACCTTTGAGAAAAATTCCTTCAGAAGAGAAGCCATTGAAGTCAATACCTCCAAGGGGGTTCAAGTAAATCTCATCAGCTACGGAGGCTAAAAAATATCCCCCTTCAGAATAGGCCTCGTCGTAAGCGACGATAAACTTGCCTGATTCTTTGAAGTCCTGTAAGGCTTCGCGAAGGTCAAGCAATCCAGCTTGTCCGGCGCCAAAAAGACCTGCGTTCAAGTAGATTCCTTTGATATTCTCATTGGTCTTGGCCTCCTCAATAGCTTTCTTCAAGTTGACCAAACCGGCAGTATTATCTCCTCCAAATGGATCTAGGAAGGAGCCAAATACCAAGTCTTCCTCGGAGGTTCGTTCCACCAAGGTGCGTCCATTCAAATCCAAGTGAAGGATGGAATTTTTCTCTAAGGTTACTTCTTCCTCGGAGGATGCCGCTACCATTCCTAAAAGTCCAAAAACAATCAAAATCGCGACAATGCTAAAAGCGAATAGGCCGACGATAACAGCCAAAACATTACCTAGAAACTTCATAGTAGTTTAATTTAGACTGTAAATTTAGCCTAATTTGGGCCAGCTTTACAAGAATTATCCAAACGAGAAATGGAAACAAAGGTTGTCCTTGGAATAGGAGGGAATAAAGGAGATCGGGCAAGCTACCTGTCCAAGGCTAGAGAGGCCTTGTCAGAGCGGTTTATCCTTATTTCTTGTTCTCAAGTCTACGAATCGGAGGCTTGGGGAGGAGTAGCTACCAATGGAAATTTTCTGAATCAAGTGCTCCTCATCCAAACTAGCTTGGAACCATTGGACCTGTTGCAAGTCACGCAAACTATTGAGGTTGACCTGGGAAGGACTCGGGAACAGCATTGGGGGGATAGGACCATCGATATTGATATCCTTTATTTTGGAGAATTGGTAAGTCAGGATCCTCAACTCATGCTACCCCATCCTTACATTTCAGAACGCAAGTTTGTACTTGAACCCATGGCGGAAATTCTTCCTTCAAAAAAACATCCCATCTCCGGAAAGACTTCGGTAGAACTTTTGGCAGCGTGTACAGATTTGGGTCGAGTTTCTGTTTGGAAACAGGAAGAATAAAAAATCCCACCTGCTAAAGGTGGGACGTTGTACTTAAAGACCTGATACGATGGCTTCGGGATGGATTTTTTTGACCAACCCTTGGAGCACTTTTCCAGGTCCACATTCCACAAATTCAGTAGCACCATCAGCTACCATCTGTTGCACAGATTGGGTCCATTTTACAGGGGCAGTCAGTTGAGCGATTAAGTTTGCTTTGATTGCAGCTACATCAGTCACTGCAGTGGTACTTACGTTTTGGTAAATAGGGCAGATCGGGGGGTGAAACTGGGTTTCCTCGATCGCTTTCTGAAGTTTCTCCCGAGCGGGCTCCATTAATGGGGAGTGGAAGGCGCCTCCCACAGGTAGGGGTAAGGCTCTTTTCGCTCCCGCAGCTTTGAGAAGTTCACAGGCAATTTCAATGCCTTTGGTGGATCCAGAGATCACCAATTGTCCTGGACAGTTGTAGTTGGCTGCCACCACGATTTCTCCAGAGATTCCAGCACAGATATCTTCGACCACTTGGTCTTCTAAGCCAAGGATTGCTGCCATGGAAGAAGGGTTGATCTCACAGGCTT
>JAXISU010000239.1:0-3886 GCA_034680425.1 Cyclobacterium sp. | reverse complement strand
TTCTGCCAAGAGCTTGTATGCAATGTTGGAAGAGGCTAAGTCAGGGAAAATCAGGGTATTCACTTCCTTGCCTTTTTGAGAAAGTGCAGAGAAAGGGTAAATCTCCTTTTGAATCTCTTGGTTCAAGGCCACATTGGCTTGCATTTCTCCCTCGATGATTAGGTCTGGATATTTCTCTTTCGCCAAGGCGGTTGCTTTGGCCATTTTAGTTGGGATATCTCCTTGGGCAGACCCAAAATTGGAATAGGAGAGAAGGGCAATTCGCGGTGTCATATTGAAAAACTTCACGGCAGTTGCTGTAAGTCCAATTATGTCTACCAATTCCTCGGCGGTTGGGTTAAGATTTACAGTAGCGTCGGCAAAGAAATAAGGTCCTCGAGGAGTGTTCATGATGTACATCCCGGCAACGCGATTTACGCCTTTTTTCACCCCGATTGTTTGGAGCGAAGGCAAAATAGTCTTCGGATAATCGCGTGTGAGGCCTGAGATAAAGCAGTCTGCTTCCCCTGTTTCCACCATCAGGGCGCCAAAATAGTTTCGTTCTTTCACCAATCGGTTGGCATCGGTTTGGGTCATTCCTTTGCGCTGTCTTTTCTGTGCTAGGATTTTTCCAAACTTTTCATTCAGCGCATGTTCCTCTACAGGATCAATGATGCTGACTCCTTCCAGGTCTAGGGAATTTTCTTCGATAAGTTGTAAGATGCGTTCGCGGTTACCCAATAGAATAGGCACAGCGATTTTTTCGTCTCGAATCTGCTGGGCAGCTTTCAAAATCTTGAGGTTGTCGGCCTCTCCAAATACCACTCGTTTTGGGTCTTTTTTGGCTCTGCCAATCACAATTGACATCAGGCGTTCGTCTATGCCGATTCGCTTTTGCAATTCCAGTTCGTATGCGTCCCAGTCTTTGATGATGCGTTTGGCTACCCCAGATTCAATGGCTGCCTTCGCCACCGCAGGTGCGATGGTGGTGATTAGTCTTGGGTCTACTGGTTTTGGGATGAGGTAGAATCTTCCAAAGCTCAAATGGCTTTCTCCATAAGCTTTGGTTACAATTTCAGGAACGGGTTCTTTGGCGAGTTTGGCTATGGCTTTTGCAGCAGCAAGCTTCATCTCCTCGTTGATGACCGTAGCTCGTACATCAAGCGCCCCTCTGAAAATATAAGGAAAACCGAGCACGTTGTTTACTTGATTAGGGTGATCTGAGCGTCCTGTGGCCATGATTACATCCTCGCGAGCTTCAATTGCCGCTTCATAGGAAATTTCAGGATCTGGGTTCGCTAGCGCAAAAACGATGGGGTTGGCAGCCATGGATTGGATCATCTCCGGAGAAATGATGTTGCCTGCAGAAAGTCCAAGGAACACATCAGCTCCAGGCATGGCCTCAGCAATCGTAGTAAAATTCTGAGCAGTGGCAAATTCCAGATGTTCTCCAGCTAATCCTGGTCGATCGGTTCGGATGACTCCTTCCTTATCGCATACGACAACATGTTCCTTCTTGACGCCGAGGGTTACGTAAAATCGTAGGCAGGAAATGGCAGCTGCTCCAGCGCCGCTGACCACAATGCGTATGTCTTCAATATTTTTTTCAACCAGTTCAAGGGCGTTCAGTAGAGCTGCTGCGGAAATGATAGCCGTCCCATGCTGGTCATCGTGCATGACAGGGATTTTCATTTCCTTCTTGAGGGTCTGTTCAATTTCAAAGCATTCAGGGGCTTTGATGTCCTCTAAGTTGATGCCACCAAAGGTGGGCTCTAGGGACTTGATGATTTGAATCAGTTTTTTGGGATCTTTCTCATCTATTTCTAGATCGAAAACGTCAATCCCTGCAAATTTTTTAAAAAGCACCCCTTTTCCTTCCATCACTGGTTTGGAGGCTTCTGGACCGATATCGCCCAAACCCAACACAGCCGTACCATTGGAGATAACCGCTACCAGATTGCCTTTGGCGGTGTATTTATATACGTTTTCTACATCAGAAGCAATTTCCTTGCAGGGCTCTGCTACTCCAGGGGAATAGGCGAGTGCAAGGTCTAGTTGACTGGAAACCGGCTTGGTCGGGACTACTTGGATTTTTCCAGGGGAACCTTGACTGTGATAGTTTAATGCGTCTTCTTTTCTAATCTTAATCGCCATAAATGGGTAGGGTATACTGGGTTTATTTTCCTTGATTTTCTGTCCAACTGATGTTGGTATTCAATAGAACAGCTTGGATTTCCCGTAGGGCATCTCGGTGCACTTCATTTGGGAAATACACAAAGCCTTCCATGTAGTAAAGCTTTCCTTTCTTCTGATCCACCATCAGGTACCCAAGGTAGGTACCACCCATGCTCAAATCATTTGTTTTCCAAGTACCTCGAATTTCAACTGTAAAATTATCATTAATGACCATGTTTCGGAAAGCAGGGGGGATTTGTTTTTCACTGGTCATAAAGGAGTTAGGATCCTCTGGATCCCCAAAAATATGAACCTTGGCTAATGAATCCCGAAGCGCAAGAATGTTCGCTGGGAAGGTTTGTTCCTCTTTGGTGTAGTCTTCTACGTGAAAGTACACGCTAATGTCAGGGCGCTTGTCCGTAGGGGAGGGCTGTCGAAGCCAAAGAAATCCTGGTATTGACTTTGCGATTTGGTAGGATACTGGAGGCATGATCTCAATACCTAGGTTCTTGCGAGCGTCATTTTGTGCAGTTGCATTTTTTCGAGCCATTAAGGGCTTTGCCAAACGGTTTCGTTCACGAACTTCAAACAGGTTTTGAAGTTGGTCTTTATTTTTCCGCAAGTTGGCAATCAGCTCCTGCTCATTGTTGCCAAATAGGTACAATACTTCTTGTCCTATAGCAAATTCATCCTCCATGCGAAGTGAATACATGCTTGGATCTGCAGCTGCCTTTGCCTTGGATTCGGGGGTAAATTGCGCGTTAATGGCTTGGCTCCCTCCTTTTCTATCGTCAAAGGTAGTTACATAGATCAGGTTGGTGTACATTTTCAGCATTCGCGTCATTGCACGAGGATCTACCCGATGCACTTTGAACTGAGGTTCCGAGCGGAGCATTCCGGGTAGATCTGCCTCAAAGATGGCACGAAGTTCTTCCCCAACAGGTCCAGCCCATTTGGTAGAATCTATAGCCAGCACGATCTCTCCAATATCGCCTTTGGCTTTTGGTTTCAACGAATTGGAACTCTCCCCATTTTCTTCGGAACAAGAGAATAGTAGCAAAAAGGAAAGTGGCAGGAGACAAAATTGAATGGCTCTTAGGGTTGGGTTCATTTGTTTTTTGTAAAAAAGAAGGGTGCGATCCATTTCAAATAAAGGATTGAGATTCATCAAGGAATAACTTTAGCCTATGATTAAGCGTTGGCCAGGTTTGATGTTGGTACTATTCAGATTGTTCAGTCGCTTGATCTGCTCGATGGTCAGGGAATGTTTTTTTGAAATAATCCACAAGGAATCTCCAGGTTGTACGGTATAGGTTTTGGAAGTTGGAGCACTGGCTTCATTTAGTGCTAGAGTTGCAGAAGTTACCGTGCTTTGTTCTTGACCTGCGTGAATGATCAGGATCTGACCCACCTTAATCAAATTGGAGTTGAGGTTGTTCCAGTTTCTCAACTGACTGATGCTGACCCCATGCCGAGTAGCAATATTACCCAGCACATCACCAGCTTTTACTTTGTAAGCGAGTCTAGAGGAGTTTCTAGTAGCTGATTCAGTAGAAATGCTTGGTTCCGGTGCCGTAGTTGCGGCAAGCAGTATTGGCGTACTTTTGCCTAGAGAATCACTGATCGAAGCTAAATTCTCCTTTACGAAAAAGGCCTTTGACTTCGGAATTCGTAATGCGATGGCTTGATGACTCTCTGGGATTTTTCTATTCTTGATGGAAGGATTTAGCTT
>JAXISU010000238.1:0-3893 GCA_034680425.1 Cyclobacterium sp. | reverse complement strand
TGGGGTCTGCATCAATCCTGATGGAACCTTTATCGTCACCGATCAGGAAGGCCACTGGAATCCTATGAATCGAATCAACTGGGTGAAAAAAGGCGAGTTTTATGGAAACATGTTCAGCTTTAACCCTCCAAAAGATAGTACTGAGGCAGGAATGGAGCAGCCACTGGTATGGGTAGAGCGGGATCGCGATCAATCTCCTTCCGAGCTACTGTGGGTGGAGAGTCAGAAATGGGGCGCGCTCAATGGAAAACTCCTAAATCTGTCTTATGGCTATGGAAAAGTGTTTGTGGTTCCTTTCGAAAAGATTGGGGATCAAGTTCAGGGAGGGATTTTTGAATTGCCCATCCCAAGATTTTCCACCGGTGTGATGCGAGGAAGGTTCAATCCCGGGGATGGACAATTGTACCTAGCTGGACTGTCGGCATGGGGCTCTACCCAACCTCAGCTGGGGGGACTGTACCGAATCAGAAAGGTAGATCAGCCGATGGTGATTCCGGTGGGAATCGCAGCCACCACCACGGGGATGAAGCTGACATTTACAGATAAGCTGGACGCAAAAGCTGTACAGAAGATTTCCAGCTACAGTGTTAAGACCTGGGATCTGATTCGATCCAGAAAGTATGGCTCCAAACATCACAACGAGCAAACTCTTCAAGTCACCAAAGCGGAGCTGGATGCTTCAGGCAAAACGATCAACCTGACTATTCCAGCTATCCAACCCACCTGGGGAATGGAAATTACCTACAAGGTCAAAGATAGCCGCGGCATCGAACGAGAAGGGTTGGTACAGAATACAATCCATCAGTTGGGAAGCAAAACCCCTTGATTGGAAGTTGAATAAAACCTACCGAGCTGAATAATGACTGTTACCTTTCTACTATTAATCCTATTGATCATTTGGAGCATTCCAAGCACCCATTACCGAAGTAAGTTTCGAAAAATTGTTTACCAAACTGAGGATTGGAAAATAAACATTAGGCCCCTATTCAAAAAGGAGATCCTCGCTTTATTCGGCAACATGTATCCTGAGAATACGACTTACCTTAAAACAAGAAATTTCTACCGCATCTATTTAGCGGTTTATCTGGTTTTATTTCTCATGTACCAGGTTGTCAAAAGCACGAGTTAGCAGTCTGATGGCCATTTAGAAATTATTAACTCCCATGAAGCAAGCAGTACTGAATCTATTTTTTGCATTCATCGCCTTTATCCTGGTGTATGGCATTGCGCTGTTGACTGGGTTGCCAGTGATAGAGAAAGCTGTTTTAATTGCCTTTCTCATTCAATGGATTTGCTTTGTTCCTGCTTATTTCTTTCAAACCGAAAAATTTTATGACCTCGCGGGAAGTTGCACCTACTTATTTATGCTGGGTTATGTAAGCTTTCAAAGTTACTCTTCACTCAACCTCAATACCGCGAGCATGCTGTTGGCCACCTGCATCTCAATTTGGGCCATTCGATTAGGCAGCTTCTTATTCTTAAGAATTCATCGAGCTAAAGAAGATAAAAGATTTAGAGACATTAAGCCCGCTGCCACTCGGTTTTTTATGGCTTGGACATTACAAGGGATGTGGGTTTGTTTGTGTTCCATGTGCGCCTTAACAGCCATCGCAAGCCAAAATGGGGTACTTCAAAATGGCTTTTTTTACGGTGGATTGCTGGTATTTGGTCTCGGTTTCAGTATAGAGATTAGTGCCGACTGGCAAAAATCGAACTTCCGAAAAAACCCTGAAAATAAGGAACTGTTTATTACGTCTGGCCTTTGGAAGTACGCTAGGCACCCAAACTACTTTGGGGAAATCGTCTTGTGGACCGGGATTTCTATCATGTCTTTTTCCTCCTTGTCCAATTGGCAGTATGTCACCTTAATCTCTCCACTCTTCACGTATTTCCTGCTAGTTTACATCAGTGGCGTACGGATTTTGGAAGCTTCAGGAATGGAAAAATGGGGGCGTTTGGAAAGCTATCAACAGTACATCCGATCCACCCCTTCCCTAGTCCCATTTTCTAAGCTGTTGAAAAACAAGAAACATTCAGAAAGCTGAAGACGAATTTCAACACTACTGGGTTGGAAATAAATCCCGATTGTTACTGCAGTATTTTTTGAGCCGGCACCTTTAATCTTGAAACTAACACGTTTGGCACTAGGCGACTAGAGTTATGTCTACGTTTTTACAATAGAGGATGTAAATCCAACGAAGACGGCAACTATAATTGCGACTAGGGAAAGTTCAATTGAATTCTGTATCGGTGGAAAATCAATTACATATTGAACTTCAAACTGAGTGAAAACCTAAAGCAACTCACCTTGAAATCAACTCATTATAGCTCCAAGGGTAAATAATGCTTATTTTTGAAAGATCTAAAACGAATACGACCAACTATGGCAACTCAATTTTCGATCTGTTTATGGGGGCAAGAGGCCAAAGAAATGGCCGTCTATTACCAAACTGTTTTTAAAGATTTTCAATTGATATCTGAGAATCCCCTAGCGGTAGTTTTTGAGGTAGTCGGCAAACGATTCATGTGCCTCAACAATGGCATACCGAATATGAAATTCAATGAAAAAATCTCGTTTGTACTCACCGTCGATACGCAGGAAGAGATCGACTATTACTGGGATTATTTCACCCAGGAAGGTCAAGCGGGGCAATGCGGCTGGCTGCAAGACAAATTCGGGGTATCTTGGCAAGTGGTGCCCAGTAGCTTAGGCAAGTGGATGACTAATCCTGAAACAGCCCCAAAAGCAGCCTATGCCTTTATGCAGATGACGAAATTTGATATCGCAAAATTGGAAGAGGCCGTAAAGTAAAAAACCAATTCTTACTAATCGGCTTGCCTTTGATACAACCATTGCCCAAACTCATAGCCATTTTGCCAAATTGAAATGAGCATGGCAGCGAGAACGGTTACAATCAGCACTGGAAATAAAATTTTAAAGGGCTTAGACTTGAAAAATTCTTCTTTAGTCATGGTTCAAAAGGTGTTTTTAAAAATTGGACAGTTACGAAAAAATTGGGTAAATCTTACCCTTCACTGAGTTCTTTTAGTTTGGCAAGGGCTTTGGGGTAAGATTCATTCATGTAGTCCAGAAAATCCTCAGTTACGTCCATTTCAACAGTCACTTGGGTTCCCCCATTTTTTTCTTCGAAGCTGTAATTTTCAAAGCCATTGGCCCATTTTTCTACTTCGGGTCCAGAAGTGATTTCAACATTCGCTTGGACAAGTCCGTAATGCCGTATCGATATAAATTGGTTGGCTAGGTGTTCAGCAATCTCGGATACCATCCCACTTTTTTCACCCTTCTCGTCATAACCTACAAACAACATTTTGCTCCCCTTAGTCCAACTGCCCTCATAGGTCGAGGTCGGATTAAATAAGGCCGTCCATTGCTCATAGGTGGATTTATCGCTTAGGCCAAGCATCAAGTCAAAGACCTGAGCTACGGAAGCCTTAATTTCTACAGTGAATTGTATCTTTTTCATGGGATAAAGGTAAAAAAATGAACCTAAAAGTACTCCCTGCTTTTGCTTGTAAAGCAACATAATTTGTTGCGACTAAAAAATGTGTGTAACCCCTACCTGGTGACTTCTACCCCTGCTTATTTGGGTCGATTAAAAAAATCAAGTAGTACGCCTGCAGTGACACCAAAAGCCAACCCATAGGCCATGTATTGAAAAGGATCCTCCGTATTTGCACCAAATGCCAAACTCAAAGCAAGTCCTATGCCTGGTCCTATTGCAATTCCTATCCCAGGACTACGTTTTTTCTTTGGTTCCATCAGATAAAGATAACAGAAATGAATGAATGGCTTAACTCACTTACAAACAAAGAAAAAGCCTCACGCAGCATTGCGGGAGGCTTGTAATTGCGGGTCCAAATCGAACTTGCAG
>JAXISU010000237.1:0-3894 GCA_034680425.1 Cyclobacterium sp. | reverse complement strand
TTGGAGGCCATGACCACTTATCCGTGGAAGCCAAAAAACTTTTTAGTTACATTCCTGAAACGCCTTATGTCTACGATTTGTTAACCATCTGGGAGCACATGCAATTCATTGCTCAAGCCTATGGGGTGCGGGATTGGAAGCCGAGAGCTCTTGAACTTTTGGAGTTATATGAGCTAGATGATAAGCAAAAGAAACTGGGCCGAGACCTTTCCAAAGGAATGCGTCAGAAAGTATCTATTTGCTGTGCGTTACTTTCGGATCCCCAACTCTTATTTTTTGATGAGCCCATGATTGGCTTGGATCCCAAGGCGATCAAAAACACCAAAAATCTATTCAAAACCTTAAAGGAGCAGGGAAAAACCATCCTAGTATCCACGCACATGATTGAGGGGATTGAGTCCATTGCCGATCGCATCATGATCATGAAAGAGGGGCAGATTATAGGGAATGACAGCATTGAAAACTTGAAGTTGCAGGCAGCTTCGGGTTCAGGTCTTAGTTTAGAAGATTTATTTTTAGAATTGACCAAAGATGCATGAGGTTCGCCTGCTCCTGAAAAAGGACCTATTAATTCTAGTCAATAACCTTCTATTGATCCTTCGGAATCCGCTTCGCTTGATTCCTTATGGGATAGGTGCGGGTTACTTTGTATTCATGTATTCCAAAGGGATAGCAGGAAGTCAGCGGGTTACCTCTCAAGTAAATATGGATTCAGCTGGAGAAGTGGATGTGACCCAGCAAAATATTATTGGTGGGCTAACGGTCTTGGCCTTGGCTTTTTTCATTTTCCAGCTTTACCGGGCTACTAAAAACAACATTACCTTTTTCAAGATGGCAGACGTAAACCTACTGTTTACGGCCCCTGTGAAGCCAGAAAATTTATTGATGTACTACATGGCACGCTCCATTTTGCCGGCCTTGGGGGGATCTTTTATCTTTTTGGCATACAGTGGAGGCCAGTTGGCCAGCGAATTTGATTTGACTTTTCTGGGAGGGATATTTTTGTTGTTGGGCTTTGCCTTGTACTTCTTTCTTATTTTCCCTCTTCGATTTTTGGTCTACACGCTCCATACCCGATTTGGGATTTTAGGGCAGTTGCGGGTGGGTGTTTTGGTTCTTGGTGTGCTCCTAGCTTTGCTGATTGTGATTCCTGGGTTTATGGCGCCGGTGTTTTGGAAGGGGATGTTCTCCTGGATTACCTCGCCTTGGTTTGACTTGTTCCCCGTGGTCGGCTGGAGTAGGGGAATGATGGCCTATTTTCTGAATGGCAATTGGGTTTTGTCCACCACCTACTTGCTGCTGTATGGACTTACCTATTTTGCAGTGGTCAAGTTGGTGATTCAATTTTCAGGGCATTACTATGAAGATGTGTTGGAAGCCACGCAGAACAATGAGGACCGTCTGGAAAAGGCAAAAGGGAAGCGGGAAGTCAACGAAGATGCGTATAGCCTAAATTCTAAAAAGCAATTGGCACTCCCTGAATTTGGGTTGGGTGCCAAGGCAATTTATTGGAGAAATTACGTGCAAAGCAGCCGTCAGGACCTTCATCCTTTGGTGGGTCTTTATACGATGATTATGGCCCTATTGGGCATTGTTTGTTCTTTTTTGGGTCGTTTTGACTGGTTTTCCCCGCAAGTACTCTACTTCTACCTCTTCTTTTTACTTTTCTTTTATTTCATGGCAGGTATTGGAAGGGCTAATATTGGGGATCTCAAAAAGCCTTGGTTCATCCTAATTCCTGCAAGTTGGGCTTCGAAGTTCTGGAACATGATCAAGTTGGATCTCATTCAAATCCTTCTTTTTGGGTTGATTCTGATCATTCCTTCAGTAGCGCTTGGAGACTACAGTTGGTGGCTGGTTTTACTTTTCCCGCTGGGCTTGATTTTTTCCTACGTCATTGGACTTGGGGTCAATATGATTCCGCAAGTTGGCTTGGATGAGGGCTGGGACCGAATCCTGATCAAGCCTTTGATGATTGGAGGGATTATCGTTTTCGGAATCGTACCCACCCTGTTTTTTACAGGACTCGTTTTAGGGATCACGGGTAATTTTAGCTATGGATTTGGGGTGGCTGTTTTAGGATTAGGCCTTGTAGCTACCATTTTAACGCATGTGACCTTGGATATTTTGAAGCGTTTGGAATTCAAGGAACTGTAAGATTCCGGTAAAGAAGGCCATCTAAGGGAAAGTATTGGTTTATGTTGCGCCTTTAAGAAATTATTTTTCCGAAGGGAGAATAGGATAGAAATGGCCCAAGAATTTCATTTATTTTTGAGCATCCAAATATAACCTCCCATGATTTACAACTCCATTATCGAAACGATCGGGAATACCCCGATGATCCGCCTCAATAAACTTTCTAAAGGTATCAAAGGGGAGGTCTTGGTTAAGGTAGAATACTTCAATCCAGGTAATTCTATGAAGGATCGCATGGCGATCAAGATGGTGGAGGATGCGGAGAAAGCGGGTATCCTGAAGCCAGGAGGAACGCTAATCGAAGGTACATCAGGAAATACCGGCATGGGCTTGGCATTGGCGGCAGTTGCCAAAGGCTACAAGTGTATTTTTACCATGGCGGATAAGCAATCTAAAGAAAAGATTGATATCCTTCGAGCAGTAGGAGCGGAAGTGGTGGTGTGTCCTACCAACGTAAGCCCCGAAGATCCACGTTCCTACTATTCCGTGGCCCGGAGATTAAATAAGGAAATTCCAAATTCTTTTTACCCCAACCAGTACGACAACTTGTCTAATGCGCAAGCGCACTACGAAACGACTGGGCCGGAAATCTGGAAAGATACGGAGGGAAGAATTACGCACTATGCGGCAGGAGTAGGCACTGGAGGATCCATGTGTGGTACAGCCAAGTATTTGAAAGAGCAAAACCCCAATCTGATTACAGTAGGATTGGATACCTACGGTTCGGTGTTTAAGAAATATAAGGAAACGGGCATTTTTGACGAGAAGGAGATTTATCCTTACCTGACTGAGGGTATTGGAGAAGATATCCTACCAAAGAATGTGGACTTTTCCTTGATTGACCACTTCATCAAAGTAACGGACAAGGATGCTGCAGTGATGACGCGGCGCTTGGCTCGTGAAGAGGGCCTTTTTGTGGGCTGGTCTTGCGGATCTGCCGTGCATGGAGCTTTGGAGTATGCTAAGGAACACCTGAAAGAAGGGGATGTGCTAGTGATCATTCTTCCAGATCATGGAACCCGTTACTTGGGTAAGGTATACAATGACGAGTGGATGCGTAACCATGGATTTTTGGAAGATAAAACATACTCTACTGCTCGTGATATAATTGCCCAGCGCAGTGGAACCTATCAGTTGCTTTCGGTGAAGAAAAGTGATTCTGTTAAAGATGCAATTGCCTTGATGAATGGAAAAAGCATCTCTCAGATCCCTGTGTTGGATGGAGAAGAGGTGGTGGGTAGCTTGACAGACAATAACCTTCTCGCCAAGATTATTGATAACCCACTCTTGAAAGATGCAACCGTGGCTGAAGTCATGGAAGGGTCCATGAAGTTTGTAGCCTTGGATTCCACCTTAGACGTGCTATCGTCGATGGTTGAAAAAGAAAAGGCTGTTTTGGTACGCGATACACTGGATAACATCCATATCATTACCAAGCACGATATTTTGGAAGCTTTTAGTAAATAAATGAAAGTAGATCGACTGCTTACTGTACCTGTTCAAGTAGATATCAAGGCTTCTTTTGAGAGAGCTTGGAATCTTTACAAGGCCTATCCCTTTTTCTTTTCCTTGTACATGCTCCTGATTGTATCTATTCAAGGGATGGTAGTCATCTATGTACAAGCGTACATGATTGTGTACAGTGCGCTGCTCGCTCCACCTTTGTATGCAGGCTTTTACCTCGTTGCCAATAAGATC
>JAXISU010000236.1:0-3906 GCA_034680425.1 Cyclobacterium sp. | reverse complement strand
TGTTCCGAAATACTTTTCAAAAGACCCTCTTCAGTTTCTTTCGCATATTTTACTTTACACAAAAACCAGATTCTCATTTGCTACTTAGTTAAGGCTTCGAATCTACCGCATCTCTTTCAAAGCGTTAACGAAACTCAAAAAAATATTTTTGTCAATTCGAAAAAATGGAAAAGCAGATAGGGTTTTTCTCCAAAAAAGGAAACCTGAGTGGAACCCTTGTTCGATGCGGCTGATTTAGTAGTTTTAGGGAAGGCTAGGCAGCACCTTCTATTTTTAAATCGAATTATTCCATGTGGCAAACTTTTACGCGTAGTTTCCCGGTTCAACTTCTCCTTCTACACTTGCAGAAGAACCTTTCTTTGCTGTTGATTTGGGGGGTATTGTTGGGGTTTGTACTGCAGCAATTTGGGGTGGTGCTCGGAATTCCCTATTTGTTTTTAGACCCCGAATACCTACATGAGGTTTCCTGGCTTAGTTTTTTTTGGATGGGACTGGGCTTGGCGGTATTTACCATGGCTTTCCACATGACTACCTACATCATGGATGGCTGGCGCTTTTCCTTTCTTGCTGTGGTTCATCGCCCCTTCATCCACTTTTGCTTCAATAATTCCCTTGTTCCTCTTTTCTTCTACCTCCTCTACACGATTCAGTTCGTTTCCTTTCAATTGGACAATGATCTCGGTTCCAACTGGGAGGTTCTTCGCTTGTACCTGGGTTTTTCCTTGGGAAGCATCCTTGCTTACGCCATCCTATTTGGGTACTTAAGTTTGACCAACAAGGGCTTTTTTAATATTTTCTCTGACACGATCGACAAGCGTCTTCGTCGGGTAAGCCGAAGCCATCGATTGAAAAAAGGAGAGGCAGATCCTTTCAATTTGGAGGGCCCGTTAGTACAAGTTTACCTGAATCTTAGACTACGTTGGGAGCAAGTCCGCCCTGATATTTCCCGCTTCGAAAAGGCAAAGTTGCTTCGCGTATTCCATCAAAATCACTGGAATCTCTTTTTGATTCAAGTCTTTTTAGTGGCCCTGATTCTTTTTCTAGGGCTATTCAACGAGCAAGAAATTCTGCAATTCCCTGCTGCCATGAGTGCGCTTCTTTTACTTTCCATTCTGCTCATGGCAGTTGGCGCATTGACCTTTTGGTTGCGAACTTGGGCTGCGGTGACGGTACTTGTTCTAGTGCTGAGTGCAAATTATTTCTCTACAGTTTCCTGGTTGACTAAGCCCCATCAAGCGTATGGGATGGATTACAGTCCTGCTCCAGCTCCCTACAACCTTGCTAGAATGGATGCCTTGACGCATCCCGATACCTTGCGGAAAGACAAGCAGGAGATACTTCAGATTTTGGATCGTTGGCGCGCAAAGTTTCCGGTAGATAGCAAACCAAAGTTGGTGCTCGTAGCGGCGAGTGGGGGAGGACAGCGGGCAGCTTTGTGGACCCTAAAAGTCCTTCAGGAGCTTCATACCACTACTTCAGGGGAACTTACCCAACATTCATTTCTATACACCGGTGCCTCTGGTGGTGTATTGGGTGAGGCTTTTTTTCGGGAGCTTTACCTTAGGTCCCAAAGTGATCCAAACTTGAGGGTCGATGATCCTGCATATCTACAGCAATTGTCGGCCGACAACCTCAATCCCATCCTCTTTAGTCTTTTAGTCAATGACCTCTTGTTTCCCACTCAAAAATTGGAGTACGAAGGGAGGGTCTATTCCAAGGATAGGGGATTTGCCTTTGAGGAGCAACTCAATAAGAATACAAAAGGAATTCTAGACAAATCCCTAGCTGACTATAGTGCACCTGAAAGTTTGGCGCAAATTCCCTTGCTACCCCTGACTACCTTGATCACCAACGATGGCAGGAAACTTGTCATCTCGCCGCATTCCTTTTCTTTTTTTGGAAGTGCAGGCCTACCCGCCACTCAGGACAAAGAGCTCAAGCAATCCATTGATTTCATGCGCTTTTTCGCTACACATGATCCCGGTAACCTTCGATTCTTGACCGCTTTGCGGATGAGTGCCACTTTCCCCTTTGTGACCCCCAATGTGGAACTGCCATCTGATCCCATCATGAAAACCATGGATACGGGCTTATCGGACAATTTTGGGATTCAAGACGCGCTACGCTTTCTGTATGTCTTTCAGGAATGGATCGGAGCGAATACCTCAGGAGTAGTGCTAGTGACCATTCGGGATTCGGAAAAATCCCCCGAAATCTCCAGTTCCGCATCCACCAAAATCCTGGAAAAAATTGGTTCTCCGCTCAAAAGCATCTACGGCAACTGGGATAAAATGCAAACCATCCACAACGAGGTGCTATTCAATTACATGGCAGCATCAATGCCTTTTGGAGTGGAAAAAATTGAATTCGAATATGCCCATGGAAAACTTCCTGCAAAAGGTTTCGAAACTACAGGGAGTATGCAGCGTGCCTCGCTCAATTGGAGGTTGACCGCAAAAGAAAAGCGATCTATTCTCGCCAATATCCAGATCCAATCCAACCAAGCCGCCTTGGCTCGTGCAAAAGAGCTATTTCAAAAGTGAGAAAGAGTAAACTCGAGTAGTGCTGAATTAGTACCCGATTCCGATTTTTTTGTAAATGAAGTGCATCAACCAGGCAGGTCCGATCATCAAAAACTGCACATCCTTTAAAAAGGAAGGCTTTTTGCCTTCGATCTTGTGTCCGTAAAATTGGACGATCCAGGCAAGCACAAAGACACCTAAACTAATGTAAGCCAGGTTGCCAGGAAAAGTAATCGTCAGGTAATTAGCCAAAGCCAAGCAGAAGGCAGAAAAGAGCAACATCCCTAGCGTAAGCGCAGGGGAAAGCGAGATGTAATAAACCAACACCAAGAAAAGGGTAAGGGTAGCCCAGTTTGCAAAATCACCCAAAAATGGAAGTTGATCCGCTAGAAATCCACTTGGAATGCTAAAGACCAATCCGACCACACTAAAGAAGATGGCAGGAACACAAAACCAGTGAATCAATTTATTGGTCTTGTTTTGGTGACTTTCTCCGTATTCTACCAGTAAGGAATCAATTTTTCTCATGGGATTTTGGGTTTAAATGCGGTACTTGGTGTCACAAGTTAACCAACCAATTTTAAAAAGTAAATTCTCTTTGCCTATGTTGAGTTTTTGGGAACAAAAAAATTTTTTGAACTACGATTTAATCGTGGTAGGAGCCGGTTTTACTGGACTATCTGCTGCGATACATTTCAAGAAACAACATAAGAAAGCAAAGTTATTAGTCATTGATCGGGGGGTATTTCCTTCTGGCGCCAGCACCAAAAATGCAGGCTTTGCCTGCTTTGGGAGTTTGACGGAGATTTTGGATGACTTCTGGAGCATGACTCCGGATGAAGTGCTACAATTGGTAGAGAAAAGGTATTCGGGCTTAACTCAGATTCGGAAGCAATTCGGAGACAAAGCCCTGCGCTACCAACACCGGAATGGTTACGAAATCCTAGGCCAGGAGCAATTGGAGGTCTTGGAACAACTTGATTCCATCAACCATTTGCTGAAGAGAATTTTCAAGAAGGAGGTCTTTTCACAAGTGAAAGATCCCTCCAAATTTGGTTTTTCTGATCAGGTAAAGGCGGTGGTGAAAAACCGCTTTGAAGGGGAGTTGGATCCTGGTGCGTACCTGAATGCACTTTGGGAAAAGGCATCTGGTCTTGGTATTCGCATCTTATCCGGAGTGTCGGTTGTAGAAGTCAACCATGAAGAGGGTCGAGTCCTTGCAGAAAAAAAAGATAAAAAAGAGATTTTTGAATTTGTTGGAGAACGTGTGGCTATCTGTACCAATGCCTTCACGCAGAAACTTTGGCCAGATTCTCCCTTGGAGCCAGGTAGGGGATTGATCTTATTGAGCAAGCCCATCGCGGGAGGAATTCCTTGGAAGGGA
>JAXISU010000235.1:0-3917 GCA_034680425.1 Cyclobacterium sp. | reverse complement strand
GGATGGACTGATTCTACCGGACCTACCCATGAGCCAGTACCTGGATGAGTACAAGGCCCTTTTTGAGGAGTATGGCTTGTTTATCAGTTTCCTAATTTCACCTCAAACTTCCGAAAAGCGAATTCGAGAGGTGGATGAAAACTCCAGCGGCTTTATTTACATGGTGTCTTCCCATGCGATTACGGGCGCCAAGTCAGCGATTTCTAAGGAGCAGGAGGAGTACTTTGAGCGGGTGGCGAAAATGAACCTAACCCATCCCCGCTTGATAGGTTTCGGGATTTCGGATGCGGCTACCTTCCAACTCGCCTCGCGATACAGCCAAGGCGCGATTATCGGGTCGGCCTTTATCAAGCATATTTCCAATTCTAATTCGTTAAAGCAGGACATTCAAACCTTTATCCAAGGAGTCTTTGCACAGAATTAGGCAAAAGAAGGTAGTTGACTAGTCAAAAATTGTGAGTTGCTGCACCTAAAATTCATGCGTAACTTAGTTTCGAGAGTTGGACTAGCTGTTTAAATCGTTTGACTGGTTTCCTTTTTTTTGAAATGGAGTCAACAAAAGTAAGCGAAAAAATAGTTCTGATTTTCGCAACAGATAGGTGGTATTTTGAGTTGAAATCCTAGCTGATGACAAAGCTAACTAGAGTGCAAACCATCTTTAAGTAGCGTAGCGTACCCAGATTACCCAAAGAATTAAACCCAAATAAAATGATAGAAAAACCCAAAGCATGGGTCTTTTCGGACCCGAGATTAAAAGAAATGCGTCAGGACTATGCTGCCTACACCGAAGAGGATTTCCAGGTTTGGAAGATCCTGTTTGAGCGTCAGGTGCCACAGCTTCCCAAATCGGCTTCCAAGGCCTATTTGGAAGGAATGAAAATGGTGAAATTTACCTCAGACCGCATTGCAAATTTTGAGGAACTAAACGAGATCCTCCGCCAGACCACAGGATGGCAAGTAGAGGTAGTACCTGGATTGATAGACGATGACTTGTTTTTTGGTTTGCTGAGCAACAAGCGTTTTCCATCCTCCACCTGGCTTCGAAAAATGGAGCAGATTGATTACTTAGAGGAGCCCGATATGTTTCACGATGCCTTTGCCCACTTGCCTTTACTGACCAATCAGCACTACGTGGACTTTTTGGAGAAGTTAAGTGCACTGGCCTTGAAGCATATCCAGGACCCCTGGGCCATTCAATTGATCAGCCGAATTTACTGGTTCACCATTGAATTTGGATTGATTCGTGAAGATGGCGAGCTCCGCGTGTATGGAGCGGGAATTCTGAGTTCCGCAGGGGAAACTACCTATGCGCTATCGTCTGAGCCAAGTCACTTCCCTTACGATGTCCGACAGATCATGTCGACCACCTATTGGAAAGACCACTTTCAGGATAAGTATTGGGTCATTGAAAATTACGAGCAGTTGTTTGCCTCTCTTCCGGAAATAGAAATTGTTCTAAAGGAACTGATGCAGACGGAAAAAAAGAATTAAACGAGTAAAAAGGAGCCCATCTTGAAAGAGATGGGTTCTTCCTTAAATAAGTCCATGAAAGTAGTTTTAATCAAGTACAATGCCGGTAATGTGCAATCCGTCCTATATGCCTTAGAGCGCTTAGGGGTGGAGGCTGAGCTCACGGATGAGGTAGAAAAAATCCGCGCTGCAGATCGAGTAATTTTCCCTGGTCAGGGAGAGGCGAGTTCTGCCATGGCCTACTTGAAAGAACGGAATTTGGACCAGGTGATCCGAGAGATCAAGCAACCTTTTTTGGGGGTCTGTTTGGGTTTGCAACTGCTTTGTACCCATTCTGAGGAGAATAATACGGAATGCTTGGGAATTTTTCCCGTAAAGGTTAAACGTTTCATCCCAAGTGTCAGTGGACAAGAAAAGGTCCCGCATGTAGGCTGGAATTCCCTCGAAAATCTGGTTGCCAATCCCTTATTTAAAGACTTGCCAGAGTCCAAGTTTATGTACTATGTGCATAGCTACTATGCCGAATTGGGCGTACATACCCTTGCGACCACTACCTACATTCATGACTTTACAGCCATATTGCATCGAGACAATTACTGGGCAATTCAAGCCCATCCCGAAAAAAGCAGTACCCTGGGGGAAAAGTTGTTGGAAAATTTCCTAGGCTTACCTTCTACTTAAATTCAATAAAACAAGGAGTTTTAGGTGGTTTATTCTACCGATTCCAACCACTAAAACCATGCACGTAATCCCCGCTATAGATTTGATTGGAGGCAAGTGTGTTCGCCTCAGCCAAGGAGACTACAGTCGTAAAACCGATTACCACGATGATCCATTGGAGATGGCCAAGCGCTTTGAAGGTGCAGGTTTGACCCGACTACATTTGGTGGATTTGGATGGGGCCAAAGCGAAGAAAATCGTGAATGGAGATGTCTTGCAGCGTATTTGTTCTGGAACTCAATTGACAGTGGATTTTGGGGGAGGCATACAAACACAGGAAGAACTCGAAAAGGCATTTGACCTAGGTGCCCGCCAAGTGACAGGAGGAAGTATTGCGGTACGAAATCCAAGTTTGTTTGAGGCATGGATTGATACCTTTGGTGCGGATCGGATTATTCTGGGTGCCGATGCCAAGGATAAGAAAATTGCCGTTGGGGGCTGGGAGGAGACTACTGCACTGGAATTGATACCATTCATTCAAGGATATTACCAAAAGGGTATTCGTGAAGTGATCTGTACCGATGTAGCAAAAGATGGATTGCTGCAAGGACCTTCTTTTGGTTTGTATACAGAAATCTTGCAAGAGTTGCCCGATTTAAAACTCATCGCCAGTGGGGGTGTGTCTTGTTTGAAGGACCTAGAGGACTTGCAAAAAATTGGAGTCTACGGGACTATTGTAGGCAAAGCCTATTACGAGGGAAAGGTGAGTTTGGAAGAGCTGGGCCAATTCCATGAAAATTAACATCCTTACTGCATCACTCCAGTCTACAACCGCTTAACTTACCTGATTTCTAACGCACGCATGCTAACCAAACGAATTATCCCTTGCCTCGACATTAAGGATGGCCGCACGGTCAAAGGGGTCAATTTTGTGGAGCTTCGAGATGCAGGAGACCCTGTGGCTTTGGCCAAACTCTATTCCGAGCAGGGTGCGGATGAACTCGTGTTCCTGGATATTACGGCCACCGTGGACAAGCGAAAAACCTTGGTGGATCTAGTGACTCAGGTGGCTAAGGAGGTTCGAATTCCCTTTACCGTTGGTGGAGGCATTGGATCGATAGAAGACGTGTATGCCTTGTTGGCTGCCGGTGCAGATAAGATTTCCATCAACTCGGCAGCAGTGGCTCGGCCGGAACTTGTGGATGCCTTGGCACTGGAGTTTGGCTCACAATGTGTGGTGGTAGCCATTGACTCCAGGCAAATCGATGGAGCAGATTGGGTGCATACGCATGGAGGAAGAAAAGTGACTGCTTTGCAGACTAGGGCTTGGGCGAAGGAACTAGCAGATCGGGGTGCAGGAGAGATTCTGCTCACCTCCATGGATCATGACGGAACCAAGGGGGGATTTGCGCTTGAATTAACTGCCGCTATCTCAAGTGCCTTGCCTATTCCAGTCATTGCTTCTGGGGGTGCAGGCAGTATGCCGCATTTCAAAGACGTGTTTACCCTTGGAAAAGCAGATGCAGCCTTGGCGGCAAGCATTTTCCACTTCAAGGAAATTGGAATTCCAGAATTGAAAATGTATTTGGAGAAGGAAGGAGTAGTAGTACGGAATTGAAATAGGTAAGGGAAATACGATAGAAATACAATGGAAATAAGGTAGAAATACCTTGAAATAGAGTGGAAATAGACCGAGCAAGCTCGGTGAAATAGGAAATTTAATTCGTGTTTCAGCCCTATTTCACGAAGCGTAGCGAAGTGTATTTCTATTTTATTTCAACCCTGTT
>JAXISU010000234.1:0-3936 GCA_034680425.1 Cyclobacterium sp. | reverse complement strand
GCCTTGGTTCCCGTCAAAGCACTCCTGAGAGCCCAGACCAACCCCACGCTAAAGCGCCTATCCGAGCAGTTGCATCCTTGCGAACTCCTGGTAGAGAAAATCGAAAAGGAACTCCAAGAATCCGCCCCCATGCTCTTGCATCAGGGAGGTGTCATCAAGGACGGCGTAGACCCGAGCTTGGACGAATACCGAGGACTGGCCAATACGGGGAAAGACTTTTTGCTGCAGATTCAGCAGCGGGAGATTCAGCAAACGGGGATTTCTTCCTTGAAGATTTCCTACAACAAGGTCTTTGGCTACTACCTGGAAGTCACCCATGTGCACAAGGACAAGGTGCCAGACTCCTGGATTCGCAAGCAGACCCTAGTCAATGCGGAGCGCTACATCACGCCCGAACTGAAGGAATACGAAGAAAAGATCCTTCATGCAGAAGAGCGGATGATTGCGCTCGAACAAAAATATTTCCAAGAACTGGTGCTGGAATCGGCGGCCTATGTCGTTCCGATTCAACAAAACGCCAAGGTTCTGGGCACACTGGATGCTTTGCTGTCTTTTGCCAAGGTGGCCAGCAGCAACAACTACAGCCGCCCAAAAATTTCTGATACGGAGACCCTCGAAATCAAGGAAGGAAGACATCCGGTGATTGAAAAACAGTTGCCACTAGGCGAAACCTACGTGCCCAACGACATCTACCTAGATCACGACAGCCAGCAAATCCTCATCATTACAGGTCCCAATATGGCGGGGAAATCGGCCTTACTTCGGCAGACCGCCCTCATTGTATTGATGGCACAAATGGGAAGTTTTGTGCCGGCGAGCTATGCCCGAGTAGGGATCATCGACAAGGTATTTACGCGAGTAGGGGCATCCGACAACCTTTCCAAAGGCGAGTCTACCTTCATGGTGGAGATGACCGAGACGGCGAGTATTCTCAACAACCTCTCCAGCCGAAGTCTGGTCTTGATGGATGAGATCGGGAGAGGCACCTCTACCTACGACGGCATTTCCATCGCTTGGTCCATCGTGGAATACCTGCATCAGCACCCAAATTGCAAGGCGAAGACCTTGTTTGCCACGCATTACCATGAGTTGAATCAGCTCGCGAGCGATTTTCCGCGGATCAAAAACTTCAATGTCTCTGTCAAGGAGGTGGGCAATAAGGTCATCTTTATGCGTACGCTGAAGGAGGGAGGAAGTGAACATAGTTTTGGAATCCATGTGGCGCAGATGGCCGGTATGCCCAACCCCATTGTGCTCCGCGCCTCTGAGATCATGAGTCATTTGGAAAAAGATAAATCCACAAAGGAGAAAAATGCGAAGTTGAATTCTGTTCCCAAATCGAATTTTCAATTGCAACTCTTTGAGATGGATCCCAAATTGGCGGAAGCCAAAAAATTATTGGATGAGCTGGATATCAACACCATATCCCCGATTGAAGCCCTACTGAAGCTGCACGAACTCAAAAAGAAAATGGAGTAATCAAGCCGCAAAGTCCAATAGAGGAGTGGCCCCAAGGCGAATTTTGAGGCAATTGGCCAGAAAGAATTTGAAGGGCCACGAAAAAAATCTTGGGATTTGCCTTGTAAAAATATGAAGAGGGATTACATTTGCATCCACAATGCGAGAGTAGCTCAGCTGGTAGAGCACGACCTTGCCAAGGTCGGGGTCGCGAGTTCGAATCTCGTCTCCCGCTCAAAAGCCCTTGAGAAAGGGCTTTTTCTTTTCGGTTCAGGGCAACTTGACTGAAACTCTACATCGGTAGAGGAAGCCGGGATGGTGGAATAGGTAGACACGCAAGACTTAAAATCTTGTGGCCATCTGGCCGTGCGGGTTCGATTCCCGCTCCTGGTACAAAAGCCCCGTAATGCTACGGGGCTTTTTGTTTTTTAGACCTACTTGTAAATCAATTCGTAGTATTCTCGGGCCATGCGGTTGCTTTCAAAAGTGACCCGCACGTCTTGCATTCCTGCTTGAACAATATCTCTCCACTTTCTTTTGTTGCTGTAGTAGAGCGGGAGAATTTCACTGTTCAAAATTTGGTACAGGTTTTCCAAATCCTGATCATCTTGGTCTTCGATAGGCAGGTGGTGGTAGTCGCATTGGGGAACGATGAAACTGTTTTCCCCGTGACGCGCAAACTCACAAATCCAACCGTCATCTGTACTGAAGTTGACCGAACCATTCATGGAGGCGGTCATTCCCGAGGTACCGGAGGCCTCTCGAGGCACTCGAGGATTGTTGAGCCAGAGGTCTGAGGCCTGCTTCAAACGCTTACTTAATCCCAACTCATAACCCACGCAGACGGCCACGTTTTTGTGGCGCTTGCTAAGGTGTACCAGAGAATTGAACACCGAAATGGCTCCATAATCCATGGGATAGGGCTTGCCTGCCCAGATGATTTGAACCGGAAGCTGTGTATTATTCACTAAGGCCTCGAATTTTTCCAAATCCCGGGCGATTAAGTCTGGTCGTTTGTAGGAAGCAAAGCGTCTTGCCCAGACGATAGTCAATACGTCGGGATCAAAAATTTTGCCCGTTTGGTCTGCCACGATTTCAAAAGCCCGCTTCTTCAAGTAGCGCTTGCGGTCGTCATACGCCGCATTGTCTGCTTCTTCCATGAAGCGATACAATTGCTTGTCAGCCCAGTATTTCCAATTTTGTGCGTTGGTGATGGATTGGATGGCTGGGATTCCAGCGTAGCCCCCCCACATTTGTCTACTCACTTCCCCGTGAAGTTTGCTCACCCCATTGGCTGCACGCGCAAAACGCAAGGCGGCCAAACTGTGATTGAACTGGTTGCCCTCCATCCCAGTAAGTTGTCGTACCTCCTCTGCCGAATGCCCGTAGAAGTAACTCATCTTTTCACAGAGGTGGAAATCGTGCTTCTCGTTACCCGCTTCTTCTGGGGTGTGGGTGGTGAATACCATCCGCTTTTGGACTTCTTCCTTATTCCCATATTTTTTCATCAGGTAAAAGGCGCAACTGACCCCATGTGCTTCGTTGAGGTGGTAGACCTCGGGATTGAATCCTAGGATGTCGATTAGCGTGGCGCCCCCAATGCCCAAGAGCATCATTTGGGCTACTTTGGCTGCGGTGTCCGAGTCGTACAAGCGATGGGTGATCGTTTGGCTCAGGTAGTCATTTTCCGGGAGGTCGGTACTCAACAAAAATAGAGGTGCAGATTGGAAGGTCTCTGGGGCCAGGTAAAAGGCCTTTACCCAGACCGGCTGGTTGTGAACGAGCACGGTAAATTTGATTCCGGTGTCTTCCAAAAAACTATAGTTTTTCTCATACCACTCTGCCTTCAAGGTTTGGTCCTGATTGCGAAGTTGATCGTAGTAGCCATACTTCCAAAGGATACCGATACCGATCAGATTTTGCTTCAGCTCGTAGGCGCTGCGCAAATGCGAGCCCGAGAGGAAGCCAAGACCTCCACTGTAGATCTTTAGGGGCTGGTGGATGGCAAATTCCATCGAAAAATAAGCCACCGATTTGGAGTAGGCAGGCGCTGGAGAGTAAGGGACTGTATAGTTCTTGAATTGTGTCATTGCGATTGGGTGCTGATCGAATCGAAATTTACAACCAAATGCTGGAAAAGGGGGAAGGCAGGATAAATTTTAAAGCAAAACAAAAAAAGGCCCCACATTGTGCGGGGCCTTTTGCCAGTTAAGTAGTTGGAAGGGCGGTTCGTGCTGCTCGATCCGGATCGTTTTGCACCTCCGAGACATCGTTGAGCACCATGGTTTCCCCTTTTTCTGCCGTGAATTTAGGCCAGGAAGGGAGTCCTGCTCCATTTGGATTGCCTGTTTTCATAAAGGCGAGCAAGGAGGCGGACATTTTCTCCGCCAATAGTCGTGGACGTTTTCCACCACCCGTATGGGTGTACATGCGGTCGGTATTGTCGTACCAAAAACAGATGTCAATGCAATGGAAGGC
>JAXISU010000233.1:0-3948 GCA_034680425.1 Cyclobacterium sp. | reverse complement strand
GGACAGCCAGACGTGCTTCCTGTGACCGAGGC
The DNA here is from genome assembly GCA_034680425.1 of Cyclobacterium sp. GTDB lineage: Bacteria > Bacteroidota > Bacteroidia > Cytophagales > Cyclobacteriaceae > Algoriphagus. Next base: position 3,916 of record JAXISU010000233.1, on the reverse strand, counting down.
AACCCCTCGAAAAGATGCCGAAAGTCCCTACGGAAATACCAAGAAAATCGGCGAGGACATCCTTTTGGATTACGTCAAGAGCAAACCCGGAATTCGTGTGGTGGCACTCCGCTACTTCAATCCAGTAGGAGCACATCCCAGTGCAAAAATTGGAGAACTACCCATGGGTACCCCACAAAATCTGGTTCCTTTCATTACGCAAACAGCAGCTGGAATTCGCCAGAAACTCACGGTATTTGGCAACGATTACGATACACAGGATGGCAGTTGCGTCCGAGATTACATCCACGTGGTGGATTTGGCGGATGCGCATGTCAAAGCACTCAGTTTTCTTTTTGAAAAGCCACTTGATTTCTACGATGTATTTAATGTAGGGACAGGAAGGGGCAACACAGTACTGGAAGTAATTCATGCCTTTGAACAGGTCAATGGACTAAAATTAGCCTATGAAATTGGTCCAAGAAGAGCCGGAGATGTAGTCAAAACTTGGGCTGATACCCAAAAAATCAATGCAGTATTGGGTTGGTATCCCAAGTACAGCTTGGAGGATTGCATGCGTGATAGCTGGCGCTGGCAGCAGGCATTGGCTAACTAATTTTACACTATCGTTTAAACAAAAAAAGCCCTTAGAATAGATTCTAAGGGCTTTTTTTGATTTATAAGAATCTTACTCTTCTTCTTTCTTCGCTTCTTCAGGTTTTACAGCAACCATCTTTTTTACTCGGTCACCTTCTTTAAGTTCCTTGCTGACCACAAAATAAGGGCCTGCAATCACTTCATCTCCTTCTTTCAGTCCTTCCAAGATCTCGATGTTTTCGTAATCAGAGATTCCTGTTTTTACCTCGCGCATTTTGGCTACGCCATTTTCACTTACGAATACAATTTCTTTAGGCTTGGCAGTGCTAGTAGCCAAGCTATCCTTTTTCTCCTCACGGGTAGTTACCGCAGAAAGTGGGATTGCAAGAGCATTGTTTTTGGAGTTGGTCAAAATCTCTACAGAAGCAGTCATTCCTGGACGGAACGGATACTTGTTGCCGGCCTTCACCAAATCCTGATAGGATTCATTGAGGATGCGGATTTTTACTTTGAATTCGGTCACCGCATCTGGTGATGCCTTGGTGTTAGCAGTATTCGCGATGCTGGTTACAATGCCTTTGAACTTCTTTCCAGAAGCAGAGTAGGCATCCACATCGATGATGGTGGTGTCTCCTAAGGAAAGTCGTACAATGTCATTTTCGTTGACATCTACACGAACTTCCATTTTGGAAAGATCGGCAATGGTCATCATCTCTGTACCGGCCATCTGCTGCGTACCTACCACGCGTTCGCCTTGCTCTACCTTCAAGCTGGATACAATACCAGATACTGGGGAGTTTACATTAGTCAAACGAAGGTTTTCTGAAGCTTCGTTAACCGAAGCTTGGGAGCTTTTTACGATGAATTCAGAGGCAATTACATTTTGCTTACCCGCTTCAAGGTCTTTCTGAGCAGATACATAGTTGGCTTGAGCTTGCTCAAAATCAGCATCAGAAATCGCTTTTTGCTGGTGTAGCGTACGCTGACGCTTGTACTCCAACTCAGACCGAGTATACTGTGCTTCCGCACGCTGCAAGCTAGCACGTGCTTGCGCTAGGTTTGCCATCTGCTGGTTCATGTTGGCTTTGGTACGATCCAAAGCAGAGATGAAGTTATCAGGTCGAATTTTCACCAAGAGCTTGCCCATTTCTACAGAGTCTCCTTCTTGTACATTCAATTCGATGATTTCACCGGCCACATCCGGAGAAAGCTTTACTTCCACTTCAGGCTGAATTTCTCCTGAGCTGCTTACTTTTTCGACAATGGCCACTTTTTTGGCAGTAGCAAATTCTACTTCCGTTTCTTTGGCGCCGCCAATCCATCCGGCTTGTTTACCGATGATGGCAAAAATGATAATTAAACCTACTGCGCCGAGTAGGTAGTAAAGCAATTTGTTAGACTTTTTAGTAGCCATGGTTTAGTTTAGATTAATGGGGTTACCAAGATAAAAATCAAGGACTTTGATTCTGAAAATATAGGTGTACTTCGCGTTCAATAGGTCGGCCTGTGCGTTGAACAAGTTGTTTTGAGCAACTTGGAAATCAACGGAATTGATGGCCCCTAAGTTAAATCGTTGTTGTGCAATTCGGAAGGTTTCTTCCAAGCTCTTCACACGTACCAAAGATGCCTGGTAGGATAGTTCGGAGGAAAAAGCAGAATTGTAAGCCGTCTCGATATCTTGTCTCAATCTGTTTTTCGCCTCTGTAACAGACACTTCTGCTAATTGTCGCTGTACGCGAGCCCGCTGCAGATTGGATTTGTTGCTGAATCGGGTAAATAAGGGAATGCTGAAATTTAGCGTTCCTGACTGGGAAAAGTTATTTTCTACCTGGGTATTGAATGCGATGATTTCCTTTGATCCAGGAAGAAAAGCCTGATCTACGTAGTTGGAAAAAGCGGAAACTCCTGCATCAAGGGTAGGTAAGAATCCTCCTTTTGCAATCTTTACTCCATATTCTGCACTTTTCACATCCGCTTCCGCAGCTTTGATCTGCGGCATGAGTGCTACAGAAACCTCGAATATTTCGGCAGGGGTACCTGAAGCTAGAGCTTCCTTAGAAACCTCATACACTGGTTCGATAACATCAAAGCTTTCGGTAAATGGAATTTGAAGTGCCTGTGCCAATGCAAGCTTGGCCAATCGAAGACCATTTTTTGCATTGATTACATTCAACTGGTTGGTCGCATTTTGAGATTGCAAATCCAACAAATCTGAATAGGGTAGGGAACCGGCATCCACCAGCTGTTGGGTACGGCCCAATTGCTCTGTAGTGGTGCTCAACTGGTTTTCAGCAATTTTTACTTGCTCTCGGTTAAATACTACATCAATGAATAGATTGATCACATTCAAAGTGATGTCGTTTCGTGTAGCTTCCAAGGTGTATTGACCTGATTCCAAATTGCTTTTGGCTTGACCAATGCTGTTGTTGATGCGCATGCCTTGGAAAATCGGAGCTCCAGTATTTCCAAAAAGGTTGACGTTTCCAATTCTTCTGGTTTCAAACAAGTTGGTAACTGGGTTGATGGATCGACCCCAACGGTAGCCTGAACTTGCGCCTGCAGTCAAGCTGGGTAATCTTCGTCCTTGGCTTTCCAATAGGTTGGCCTCCGTGATGAGCTGATTGAGCTCAGTTCGTTTGAGTGTGAGATTGTTTTCTATGGCAATCTCCACGCAGGTGATCAAATCCAAAGGTCCTGTAGGAGCCTCTGTTTGCGCACTCACCTGTTGGATGAATAGTAGCCCAAAGAAAAACAATGCAAAAAGTTTTTTCATCTGTGGTTGTTGTTGGTTTTGTGTAGTTAAAGATCAATATCTGGAATATAAATCAGTTCCTTGATCCAGGGCAAGGAAAGGAGGTACTGACGCGTAATTTCTTGTATGCCGGAATCCATTTCAATCACGTGGCAGGCCAAGTCGTGTTTCCCTTTTCTGGATACGGACATGGTCGCGATGTTTACTTTTTCTTGCGCAATTACACTTGAAATAAATGCAATTGCTCCCGAAGCATCATCTGCCTTGATAATTAAGGTATGATTTTGTGCCGAAAAGTTGGCTACAAACCCATCCACCTCGGAAATATTGATAACTCCTCCACCTAAGCTTTCTCCTATGATTTCTACCTGACGCTCCCCTTTTTTAAGTTGGAGTTTGATCGTATTGGGATGATGGACTGAAGAGTTTCCAATCGATTTGAAGTTGTAAATCAACCCCTTTTCTTTGGCTAACTCCAATGCATCTTTAATTCGGATATCATCCGTTTTGAAGTCCATAAGTCCTCCAATAATGGCTCTATCGCTTCCATGCCCTTCGTAAGTTTTGGCAAAGGAATTATAAAAGGTC
>JAXISU010000232.1:0-3951 GCA_034680425.1 Cyclobacterium sp. | reverse complement strand
CCACCTTTCCCGAAAAGCAAATCGAACGAGAGCGGCAAGTGATCCTGGAAGAGATGGCCATGTACCGCGACTCCCCCGATGACGCCATTCAGGATGAATTAGATGCGCTGGTATTTGACCAACATGCCTTGGGAAGAAATATTTTGGGCACCGAAGAAACGGTGGGCAACTTTCACCACCAAGACTTCATCGACTTTATTTCCTCGCGCCTAGATACCTCGCAACTGGTATTCTCCATTGTAGGCAATATTTCCTTCGAAAAAGCGCTACGTCAAATCGAAGGGCCACTGCGTGAAATTCCCGTCAAGCGCACGCTGTATACCCGAAGTGGGTTTCAGACCTACCAGGCCAAGCAGAAAACCAGCAAACGGGAAATTTCGCAATCCCTCTGTGCCATCGGCAGACCCGCCTATTCCTTGCATGACACCAATCGATACAAGCTCTTTTTGCTGAACAATATCCTGGGAGGACCGAGCATGAATAGCCGACTCAACCTGTCCTTGCGCGAAAACTATGGCTATGTCTACAGCGTGGAATCCACCTACCAGCCCTTCTCAGATACTGGTTTTTTTGGAATCTATTTTGGGACCGAAGAAAAAACACTCAAAAAGAGCCTGGCCATCGTCCACCGAGAACTGGAAAAGCTTCGCTCCAAAAAACTAGGAAGTCTCCAACTGCATACTGCCAAGGTACAAGCGATCGGACAAATGGCGATGGCTGAGGAAAATTATGCGAGCTTGATGCTAGTCTATGGAAAAAGTCTCCTCGATCACGGAAAAATAGACCCTTTGGACTCCATCTTTGAGCAAATTCGCTGCACCACTGCTGCCGAACTTCAAGACATTGCTCAGGAGATTTTCCAAGTAGATCAACTCACCCAGCTAATCTATACCCCTGCCTGATATGGAGTTTATTTCCCCAGAACTACTGGCCTACTGTGAGGCACATACCCAAGTAGAAGATCCCCTGCTTCTGAAAATCACCCGTGAAACTCAGGCAAAGGTTTTACTTCCACGCATGCTCTCTGGGCACCTTCAGGGGAAAACCTTGGAGTTTTTCGCCAGAATGCTGCAACCAAGCGCTATCCTGGAGATCGGAACCTTTACAGGCTACTCTGCCATCTGCCTAGCCCGAGGCCTGGCGCCGGGCGGCAAACTCCTCACCTTGGACATCAACGACGAACTGGAAACCATGGTCCGAGGATTTTTTGAGGAAAGTGGGCTGTCTTCGCAAATCGATTACCGACTGGGAAATGCGCGGGAACTCCTTCCTGACATTCCTGGACCCTTTGACCTCGTGTTTATTGATGCGGATAAGTTTTATTACAGTGCCTACTACGAGCTGGTCATCGACAAACTCCGTCCAGGCGGAATCTTACTCGCAGACAATGTGCTTTGGTCGGGAAAAATTCTGGTTGAGGAAGGCCAAAAAATTGACAAGGACACCCAAGCCTTGCTTGATTTTAACCGACAGCTAGCCCAAGATCCGCGCGTAGAAACCCTCCTTTTGCCCATCCGCGATGGAATTTTGGTCGCAAGAAAGAAGTAAGCTGAAAAAAGGGAATCATTTTTGCTTAGTTTCTACTAGCGCCAAACAATTCCTGTTTCAATGAAACCCCAACTTCGTTTTTACCTCTTATTTTTTCTCCTTTTCTCGGTAAGCCAGGTCCTCCAAGCACAAATTCCACAGGTACCCTTGGAGATGGAATTTGCGGATTTGACCTTGCGCATCCATCCACAAGCCCAACGGGAAATCCAATTGGATGTGGATGCCCTCTACCGAAATCCAACTTATTTTAAACTTAAAGCAGACCGCGTCAACCTCTACCTCCCCATCGTGGAGCGCGAGCTACGGAGCCAAGGGGTCCCCGATGAACTCAAGTACCTCGTCATTCAAGAAAGTGGCTTGGTTCCGGATGCCGTATCCACTTCGAATGCGGTCGGTTTCTGGCAGTTCAAACAAGGTACTGCCGAAGAAGTAGGCCTCCGCGTAGATCCTCAAGTGGACGAGCGACGGAGCATTGTAGCTTCCTCTCGAGGAGCAGCAACCTACCTTAAAAAACACAATGCAGCACTTAACAATTGGATGACTGCAATCGTGTCCTATCAAATGGGACTAGGTGGTGCTAAGGCTTATTTTGGCAACCAATATGCAGGGCAAAAAATAGTCGTTGTGGATCGCAATACGCACTGGTATTTTAAGAAATTTTTGGCCCATCGAATCGCCTACCAATCCTCACTGCCCGTATTTACAGCTACTACAGCTCGCCTTTCTGAGGTGCAAATTCAAGGACCAACCACCTTTGCTAGCCTGGCCAAGCAGTTTGGCGTGACGGAAGCACACTTAATCGAATTCAACAAGTGGGCGGTCAATGGAAAGGTTCCTGCTGGCAGCTTCACCCTTTTCTATGTGAAATCTAGTGGACTTCCTGAGGGACCGGTGGCTAACCAAAGCCAAATTACGCAAACTACCCCAGCCACCCTTGCAGCTGTATCCACTCCCTTCAAATCAGCAAACTCCTATCCTAAAATCTCAGGAAACACCACGAAGGCCTCTCAGCGAAAGCAGATTTTGGTGAATAATCTAGAGGGTGTGCAGGCCCCTGCCAATACCACCACCAGCGAATTCTCTGAGGAAATCGGCATGCGTGAAAAACGCTTTTTGAGGTTAAATGACCTACCCGAAACTGAGAAAGTAGACCAGGGAGCCTACTATTACACTGAGAAGAAGCGACCAAGCGCTGAGGCAGACACCCATGTGGTGGAAGCAGGAGAAACCCTCTGGTCCATCTCCCAGAAATATGGCATCCGCCTTGCCTCCTTGAAATCCAAAAATAGAATCCGTAAAGATGCGGATCTCCGTCAAGGGATGGTACTCAACTTAAAGGAATCGCGAAAAAGGGGAGAAGAAATTCCCATGTACCAAGAGCCCGCTTCTGCTCCCCCTACCCCTGCAAGCAGCTCCAGCCAGGTGACTGCAAGTCCAACTCAATCCAAGGAATCGACTCCTTCAAGCGCTACCGAGTCCTCCCATACCGTCCGAGCTGGGGAAACCTTATTTTCCATTTCCAAAAAATACGGGATTACCGTAGAGGAACTCAAACAGCTGAACGGTATTGGAAGTCAAAATTTGATCACGGAAGGACAAAAATTACGTATTTTGATCCGTTGATCTGATCCCCGTCACCCAATCCCTATGCGGCATTGCTTTTACCTAGTTGGCTTCTTTTTTCTTGGCTGCTTCTCTTTAGTGAAGGCCCAAGACAAGAGAATTGTGCCCGATACGGTAATCATTGACCGGGATACCTTGGTGATGCTGGGTGACTCATTGTTGATTCCAGAACCTGTCAAAGAAACCTTCTGGAAGACTGGAGGGACCTACACCTTGAATATCCAACAGGTGACCCTGAGCAATTGGGCCGCCGGTGGTACCGGGTCTTTTGCCCTCAATACTGGGGCCACCCTATTTGCTAATTTCAAAAAAGACAGCAAGGTCTGGGACACCCAATTGACGGTCAATCTGGGCTTCAATCGACAAAATGATCGCGCCTTTACCACTCGGAAGACCAACGACAACTTTATTTTTGTGAGCAATTACGGGCGGCAGCTATCTGAAAAATTCTTTCTAACCACCCAGTTGGATGCCCGAACTCAACTGGTCGCTGGCTACAAGTACTCCAAGCCTGCAGGAGCAGAACAGGAAATACGCACTAAGATCTCCGATTTACTTGCCCCAGGCTACCTTCAGTCCTCTACCGGGATCAATTACAAACGAACCTTTGCTGACAAAAGTCGGCTATCAGTCATCGTATCCCCATTTACGGGTCGATTTACCCTGGTGATGTCTGATTCCCTGAGCCAAGCGGGGGCCTTTGGGGTGATATCCGGGGAAAATGTACGGGCTGAAGCAGGGATGTCTCTTGGTGTAGGGGGCGTGGATGTGGTGTTGATG
>JAXISU010000231.1:0-3992 GCA_034680425.1 Cyclobacterium sp. | reverse complement strand
TATTCTTGTCAAGTGACCTTGAAATCCAAAGATGTCCTAGAAGTTAAAGGATACATTGGATTTTCTTTGATAGGTCGTACTGTGGAGTGGACCAAAGCGAAACCCTAACTATTCGAGAACAATTTCTTACTGGTGGTAAAAGCTTTCAATTAGCTTAGAAAGCTGAACAAATTCAATTAAGAATGCGTCATGTCCTGCGGTGGATACAATTTCACCGTAGTGTCCTGCAGGTACTGCTTGACTCAAGAATCGCGCTTCTTCAGCTAGAAAAAGTAGATCAGAATTGACACCTACGGCCAGCAATCGGGCTTGAATTGCATTCAAAGCAGTTTCCACGCCTCCTCTTCCTCTTCCAATGTCATGGCTGTCCATGGCTTTGGTCAAGGTCCAGTAGGAGAATGCCTGAAATCGTTTGGCCAATTTGGAACCTTGATATCTGAGGTAAGAAGCTGATAAAAAATCGTCTAATTTTTCTTCTGTCTCCATCTGCTTGGTGTTGATGTCGGAAGGATTTCTGTAGCTAAGCATGGCTACTGCACGAGCTGCTTCAAGCCCTTTCTTTCCAGCATCTTGGTGATTTTGTCCCCAGGTGCTATCTGCAGCGATTGCCATGCGTTGTGCCTCATTAAATCCAATTACCCAAGGTGAGGTTTTTGCCGTTGAGGCAATGATGATGGCGTGTTGAAGTTTTTTTCCAAGGAAAAAAGCCCATTCCAATGCCACTTGCCCTCCCAATGATCCGCCAATTAAGGTATGAATCTGTTCAATTTTCAAATGCTGTCGAAGCATTTCCAGGCTAAGGGCTAGATCTCTCGTGCTAAGCGTGGGGAAACTGTAAAAATAAGGGCTGTTGGTCGTGGGATTTTCAGTCAATGCATTGCTTGATCCATAGCCGCTTCCTAGTAAGTTAGCGCAGATGATGAAATGTTCAGAGAAATTGTAAATCGCTTTTTCACCAACCAAGCCACTCCACCAATCGGCTACCTGTGCATCACCAGTAAGCGCATGCACTGCCCAAATCACATTAGATTGATCTTCGTTCATCTCGCCATAAGTAGTATAGGCAAGGGTAAATTGCTCTAAAATCTCACCAGATTCTAGAATTAGGGCTTGATTTGATGTGAAAATTCCTGTTTGCATTGAAATTGAAATACAAGTCCCTTGAAAATTAAGGATTGCGATGAGAAGAAAATTAAAATTTAGTCAACTAATTTCCCAAAGATTGCTAAACAAGAATTGTTTTACAATTGACCTTCTGAATACCTGAAAATGGGATGAATGGCTTCGAAGTCAGGCTTAATCGTGGTGAGTTCTTTGACTAATCCATTGTTTAGACCATACACCCATCCATGAATTTCTGGTGATTTGCGGTCTTGCCAAGATTTTTGAATGATGGATGTTTTGATTAGATCCTGACATTGTTCCAACACATTCAGTTCCACAAGACGGTTGACACGATCCTTGTGCTCGGGAATGGCATTTATCTCTGTCTGGTAAATTTTATATACTTCTTTGATATTTCGAAGCCATTTATTGATTAATCCAAAGCTTTTATTTCCTAAGGCCGCTTCAATTCCCCCACAGCCGTAATGCCCACAAACAATGATGTGATCTACTCCCAATACTTCTACAGCATATTGCAGTACCGAAAGTAGATTTAAATCCGTATGCACCACCATGTTGGCAATGTTTCGATGTACAAAAACTTCACCTGGATCTGTTCCAGTGATTTCATTAGCAGGAACACGGCTATCCGAACAGCCAATCCAAAGAAATTTTGGTTTTTGTTGATGTGCCAATCGGTTGAAAAATTCTTTATCCATCTGAAGTTTTTCTTCAGACCAGGCTTTGTTTTGGAGCAATAACTTTTCGTAGGGGTTCATTAGCTTTCGATTAAATAGTTGGAATAACCTTCGATCAACAAGGTGATGTTTTTTGATTCTGCACTGGCAATAAAATCATTCAAAACTTCTTGAATATCGTGATCAATAAAGCGTGCCATGGAGGCATTCAATACCACATTACTTCCTTCTGGGATTTGACTCAGCTCTTTGATCAAAGGAGCCTTATTTAAAAAGGAAACATCCTTTTGGAGTTTTACCAAATAATTTCCATTTAGTTCGGTCACTTGGACAGATCGGTGGAAATTTGTTTTGATGACAAAGAATAATCCGACCACCAGTCCGATTCCAATCCCTACTAATAGGTCAGTAAGCAAAATGGAGGTGACAGTAACCAGAAATGGCAAAAACTGATCCCAACCTTTCTTAAATTCTTTTATAAAAATAGAAGGCTTAGCTAGCTTGTAACCCACCACGAGCAGCACAGCTGCCAGGCCACTTAATGGGATTTGATTTAACAGACCTGGTATAGTTAGGACCAGTGCCAACAACAGCAAACCATGCAAAATGGTGGATAATTTAGAGCGGGCTCCGGATTCGATATTTGCAGAAGTTCGTACAATCACGGCTGTTATGGGAAGACCTCCGACCAAACCGGAAAGCGTATTTCCTACACCTTGAGCGATCAATTCTTGATTGGCAGGAGTGATACGCTTGTAGGGATCCATTTTGTCACCCGCTTCAATGGATAGCAAGGTCTCAATGCTTCCAATGACGGCCAGCGTAACAGCCACAATCCAAAAATTTGACGTGTCAATCAAGCCAAAATCAGGAAAGGTGATTAGGGAGGGGAGTTCCCGCCAGCTGGATAACGTGGGGAGAATTACTAGGTGTTCATTGTCTAGCACCCAAGCAGGTTGGATTACTTTATACAAGGAATTAATTCCAATACTTGATAAGACAGCCCATAATGCACCTGGAACAAGGCCTAGGTAGGGATTTTTCTTTATTGAAGGGCGTTCAAAAAACAGAATCAATCCCAAAGCAGTCAGAACAATTGGAATAGCACCTGGACTGTAATAAATAAAAGCATAGTAAATTTCAGAGAAGGTGTTGTGCTGATCGGCTTGATTGAATGCAAAATCACCTAAAAAATCTTTATCATAGCCAAGCGCATGAGGAATTTGCTTCAGTACTAGAATCACCCCAATGGCCGTAAGCATACCTTTGATCACAGCATGGGGGAAATAATGGCCCAGAACGCCAGCTTTACTAATGCCCAATAGGAGTTGAATAATACCTGCTGCAACCAATGCTCCTAAGAACAAAGGAAATGTTCCCAAACTAGAAATTGAATCCAATACGATTACGGTCAAGCCTGCTGCTGGACCACTTACGGATACAGCCGATTTGGAAATCCCACCTACGATAACTCCACCAAGGATACCGGCAATCAAACCTGACATGGGAGGGGCTCCACTCGCAATGGCTATTCCCAAACACAAAGGAAGGGCTACTAAAAAAACGACTAAACTGGACCTAAAATCACTAGTTAAGTTTTCGCTGATCCTATTTTTCATATACAAGTTTACCTAAAAGAACACAATTCTATAAGGAATGATTCTAGTATAGGTAAACTTAATTTATATCAAACAGTTTAGAATCACCCAGCCGAATTGAGTAATTCAGCTACTGCAGAATCGATTTTTTGAAACTCAAATTTGGAACGAGCTTGGTCTAACTTGGATTGAATCTCGGGGAGACATAAGTTGCCAATACTTCCTTCATGCGTATGAACTACCTTTTGTTGGTTGGCAACAAAGCGATTGGCTTCAATATCTCCACCTACCTGCTTATAAGCATCTCGAAATGGCACACCCTGAAGCACCAATTCATTGACCACTTCCACAGAAAATAGATGCATGTAAAAAGGATCGTCCAAGATGTTTTTTCGTACCTGGATGGATTGTAACATGAACTTGCTCATTTGAAGGCAAGATCTAAGTGTACTAAGCGCCGGAAAAATCTCCTCTTTCAACAACTGCATGTCCCGATGGTAACCCGTAGTCAAGTTTCCTAAAAGCTGCCCAATAGATGATGGAAGCCCTTGAATCTGGTTTGTTTTGGCACGTATCAATTCGAACACGTCAG
>JAXISU010000230.1:0-3995 GCA_034680425.1 Cyclobacterium sp. | reverse complement strand
GCAGCATCCAGGGTTCGCTCACGTAGTAAATCAATATAAATCCAAGACCACCGGCGAGTAGACTGAATAGGTGGAGGCGTTTTCGGTTGAGTTTGATTTTGGAGGCGACGCAAGAGAGGATCAAGGCAAAAAACATGGAAACTAGCCCATAGGTACCGAGGTAATTTCCTACTTGGTCCGCAGCGGTATTGTAAGCGGCGGAACTGGTGTCTGTTGCTCCGAAAACATGTTCCGTAATGGCAGGAGTTGCAAAGCTCCACATGGTGAAGAAGGCGAACCAGGAGAAAAACTGTACCAGACCCAACTGTTTCATCACCGTGGGCATGGCTACAATCAGCTGAAAAACCTCTTTTAATCCTGTAAAAAAGCCCTTTTTGCTTTCTTTTTCTCGATTAAAAGCCTCCAGATCCTCGGGAGGATATTCTTCTGTCTTGAGGATGGTAAAGAGGATGGAGGTAAATAAAACGAAGGCGCCGATCCCGAATGCGTACTTGACAGAATCAGGGACTACCCCTGGAGCAGCGGTATTGGCTGCACCGAGCTCGGTCATCAACCAAGGGAGGTTGGAAGCCACCCAGGTACCAATGCCAATGATCAGGGTTTGGACCACAAAGCCAAAGGAACGCTGTGATTCTGGAAGTTTGTCAGCAACTAAGGCTCGGAAGGGTTCCATCGATACATTGATGGAGGCGTCCAAGATCCAAAGTGCACCTGCTGCCATCCAGAGTGCTGACGAGTAGGGTGCAAAAAACAGGGCAATGGTACTCATCACAGCACCAAAGAAAAAGAAAGGCTTTCTTCTTCCGAACCGAGGATGCCAGGTGCGATCACTCAAATAGCCCACGATTGGCTGAACCAAGAGGCCAGTCAGCGGGGCTGCTATCCAAAGAAAGGGGATGGTGTCTTTTTCGGCACCGAGGGTTTGGAAGATACGAGACATGAATCCGCCTTGAAGTGCGAATCCAAATTGAATCCCTAGAAACCCAAAACTCATGTTCCAGATCTGCCAGAAACTCAACTTCTTTTTTTCTTGGGTCATTGTTGGGGGAGTAAAAATGAGTAGGTATTAATCCAAACCTTTGATTTCTAGTTCAGCAGCTGTGTGTGCGAATTCAATATACGGAAGCTGCTTGATTTGGAAATAGGGGTGAACTTGATCAGGTAAGGGATCAAACTCGGTTAATTTATCCAAGAAAGCAAAATCTGTGGATTTTAAATCCTGTTTTGTTCCATTTATCTGAGGATTTAGGCTTTCAAAACCATGGAAAAAGAGGCGAATTTTGGCATATTGGCTGGATTGCTGACCTTTTGCCTGCTCAATTTTTAGGGATCCATTTTCAGGTTGATACTGAATTTCTCGACTGAAAAATTCACCGTCTAGGTAGTCCAATCCTTCACCTGCATCTTCGTAATGGATGTAGGTAGATCCAGTGCTGCCTCGATACAAGTGGAGGTTCAAGGTGCTGTCAGGAGCCATTCCCGTATGCTGGGTAGGTGATTGCTGCGCAAAGATTTTCCCAGCTTGCACATATACCGGCAGGTAGTTGAGCGGAGAATCTTGGTAGATGACTTGACCTCCCTGGTGTTTTTGATCCGTATACAAATAGTACCATTCTCCTTGTGGAAGATACACTTTGCTGATTTCTCGGAAGCTTTCTACAGGAGCTACTAGAAAGCTGTCGCAAAACAAATATTCGTTTTGAAAAGCCGTTTGGTAAATCGCCTCGTCCTGAGGAAAGTGGATGGCCAAGGAAGCAGCTAGCGGGAGCCCGTTATGTGTACTTTGGTGGAAAGCACTGTAAATAGTAGGGAGTAATGAGTACCTAAAATTCAAGTAGTTACGGCTAATTTCCTCTACCTCTTCTCCAAATGCCCAAGGCTCTGCATCCTTGGTATTGATCATGGAATGGGCTCGGTACAAGGGTGAAAAAGCAGCGATACTCATCCATCGCGCAAATAGCCCTTTGCTAGCCTCTCCTGCAAAACCACCTACATCGTAACCTGCAAAAGATACGCCGCTCATGCCGAGACTATTGACCAATCGAATGCCTGCAAGCATGTGCTCCTCTGAGGCGACATTGTCTCCAGTCCAGGCAGCGGCAAAGCGTTGTATTCCGGCGAATCCAGATCGTGTAAGTACAAAAGGGCGTTTTTCAGGAGCTTGTTTACGTGCTCCCGCTTGTGTACTTCTTGCCATTTGCATGCCAAATACATTCCTTGCTTTGCGGTGCGAGGCTTTTTCTCCGTCAAAATTAAACTCCAACAAGTTGGGTGTGCATTGACCCCAAGAGGCAGGCTCATTCATGTCTGTCCAGAACCCATCTACTCCTGCTTCGGTGTAGAAGGCCATTTTTTCCTCCCACCAGGAGCGAGTAGCGGGCTTGGTAAAGTCCGGAAAGGCGCACCATCCCGGCCAAACTTGTGCTTCGTAGGTTTTGCCGTCCGGATAGTTGACAAATAGCCCTTGTTCCAAACCTTCTCGAAAGGGGGAATAACTCTCCTCTGTTTTGATGCCTGGATCAAGAATGACCACCACCTTAAATCCTTTCTCCTTCAGGCGAGCAATTAATGCCTTTGGATTGGGAAATTTTTCACCATCAAAGGTAAATACCTTGTAAGCTTCCATGTGGTGGATGTCTAAGTAGATGACATCTGCCGGCATTTTTTTATCTCGGAAGGCCTGTGCAACAGCATAGACTTCGGATTCTGGGTAGTATGAGTAACGGCATTGCTGAAAGCCCAAAGCCCACTTGGGTGGCATCTGCATCCGTCCAGTGAGCCAAGTGTAGGCTGTAATGATTTCTGAAATGCTGGGGTAGTGGAAAAAATAATAATCCATATCCCCATCCTCAGCACTGAAGGAAGCAAATCGATTGTTGGAGGCCCCGAAGTTGAACAGAGACTTGTGGGTGTTGTCCAAGAAAATGCCGTAATGTCCTTGATTATGCACTCCTAGGTAAAATGGGATACTTAAGTAGAGTGGATCATCGCCCACGCCATAGGCAAAGTAGTCCGTATTCCAGTGGGTATAGGCATTTCCAAAACGGTTGAGGTTCCCTGTTTTCTCACCCAAACCGATGAATTTTTCTTTTGGCTGTAGCTTTTTGTAGGCGGTAACTTCAGTTCCAATCCAAGAAACTCCAAAGGAATCGTCTTGGTTGAGAAGCTTGCCGTTTTGATCCAAGAAAGCAAGGGAAAAAGACTGGAGGTTGATCGCTACGCGAAGGATGCTGGTACTCAATATCAACTTGTCCTCAAACTCTTCCAGATCAAAATCAATGGATTTAGGTTGAACAACTACCGAGTAAGGATTGGATTCAAAGGACTCAAATTTGCTCGCTTGCACGCGGACAATTCCAGTTTCGAAGACCGTAAGTTTAAAGTTTGCAAAATCACTGCTTCCGGTTAGCCCATCGGGAGTTTTGCTCCAATTCAAAACCTTACCAAAGGCTTGATGGCGAAAAGAATTTCGTGAAAAATGAGTAGGGGTATTGCTATCGTTCATTCGTATTAGGTATATGTATTCCTATCAGGAGCCTTGCGAAGTTAGAAACGATTAGCTAGGATAAAAAATCAGATATGTTGAATTCCAAGCCCTCTTTTCCAGCTGTAAAATGAAAATCCGTCCTTATTTAAAAATTTACCCTTTTCAACCGATTTATCCATAGTCAAAGGAGTAGTTTTTGCGAAGCTGTGGCGAGGCATCTGAGACACTTGAGAAAAATTAAGCAAGTCATTCCTACTTAATTTAAGTACATTCCAGTAGTTTTAGCCGGCATTCGGGCAGTTCTGAATGTCTGTTAGTTATTCAATTATGCCCTCATGACTTATTTTTCAAGAATCCTGTTTTTTTTCAGTCTTTGCCCTCTTTTAGGACTAACTGGAATAGCGCAAGTGACTACCGAACCAGCGGTTCCAAACGCTGGAGCTGCAGTTAAAATCATTTACGATGCTTCCAAAGGAACTACGGGATTAAAAGATTGCAATTGCGATGT
>JAXISU010000229.1:0-4007 GCA_034680425.1 Cyclobacterium sp. | reverse complement strand
GGGTTGAGCATGGGGTATGCTTTTTTGAGTTTGGGTTGGTAAGGATCTTTGATATCCAATACATGGAGTTCATTTACCCCATTGACACAAAAATTTCCACTGCGCAGCGTCACAAATGCATAGTCTTCGTTGACTACCACTGGATCACAGGAAAGGACATGTTCGTAAACAGCCATGCGTTTAGGGGCAGCGGGAATGGAGGCATCGTAGATGTGCAAGCCTCGGTTGGAACCAATGAATAGTTTCTGATCAAACGGAAAGATGGTTTCGATGCCCCAGCCCAGATCTATGGGCTTGAGGAACTTGGGTTCAGCTGGGCTTTCGACATCAAATACACGTAGGGTGTTTTGATCTACGGCAAACAGGTGCCCGTCCATCAGTGTAAATCGGGCCATGGATCCGCCGGTGCCATAGCTTTGGGAAGCCTTGGCCATGTTGGCTTGTAGGCTCATGTTGGGACGAACCATCCACATGGTTTCAAATGCCATTTGTGGGCTTTCACTTGTAAGTACAGTATCCTTGAAGGTGATAATTTTTCCGGTACTGTGCTGGTAGAGGTGGGTAAAAACATCTTCCACCCGCTTGACTAGGCGGATATTTTGAATGTTAGTTAGGTCAAAGGCGAGCAAATCCACGTAATTGTCCGCATAGAGGATGTTGCTATTGATTGCCAAGTCCACATTGCCTTCAATCGGGATAAAACTCAGGTTGATAGGGTTGGATGGATTTTTATTGTCGTAGATGTGAATCCCCTTGCTGGGCTCGTTGATAAGTAAATAGTTATTGTAAATGTAAATCTTTCCAGGATTCTCTATTTCCTGAGCAGGAATTGGAGCAACAGACTTGGCGCGTACATCCTTCATTTCTAGAAATACGGGCATCATCGTTCGAAACGTGTAGGTTGCGTTTACCTCGTCGGTACATGAAAAAAGCAAGGTGCTTGCCAAGAGGACTAGTGCGATTTTAAGATGGAAAAGTTTCATAGGGGAGTTGATTTAGGTAAAACAAAGTTAATTATTTTCAAAACGCGCTTCATTTAGGATTCGCTACAGCCAAGAGAGATATTTTATTTATTTTTTTGCGTGCCTTTGGTTTTTATTTTTTAGATTCCTAGAAGGAATTGCAGGAATTGGATTTTCCTTTTTTTGGATGGGGGTGATGCTCCATTCAAAATCACTACATTGATCTAGCTTTTAGTACCATGCATTCACGAAGAAAATTTATACAAAACACGAGCATTTTAGGTTTGGCCATGACTGTACAACCCAATTTATCCCTGCTTGCCTCCCAGAAAAAAGTCTTGGGACATGGCGATTTTAAATACACCGTAGATCCCAACTGGGGTAATTTAGATCCTGCCAAGGTGCCGGTGATCAACTGCCACGAGATGGTGATGGATCGGAAGGGGCGAATGATTTTACTTACTGATGAGCCCAAAAACAATGTCATCATCTACAGTCAATCGGGCAAGTTGCTAACTACCTGGACTTTGGGACTCACTGCTGCACATGGCTTGAGCTTAGTGGATGAGGGGGACGCCGAATACCTTTGGGTGGTGGACAATGGAGGAAGGGTGCTCAAAACAAGTTTGGATGGCAAAGTTATCACTGAAATCCCTTCACCGTTAACTGAAGGGATTTACACAGACAAAATGCGCTGGGTACCTACTGAAACTGCTGTGGCTCCCAATGGGGATTTGTATGTAGCGGATGGCTACGGTTCCCAATATTTTTTGCAGTACGATAGCCGAGGAAATTTTATCCGAAAATTTGGCGGTGCTGGAAAGGAAGACGGGCAGTTTAGTACTGCGCATGGAATTGCTGTGGATCAGCGAGCGGGTGGTGACCCTACCTTGATTTGTACTTCTAGAGGGCATAATTCATTCAAGCGATTTACGATGGATGGAAACTACCTGGAAACGATTTTTCTACCAGGTGCCTATGTGTGTCGGCCTGTGATCCACGGAGAGAATCTGTATGCAGGGGTGTGTTGGTCTAGACTTCGCTATTTGGAGCAAACGGATAATTCGGGTTTTGTGACCATTTTGAATAAGGATAATAAGGTGGTCTCCAATCCAGGTGGCTCGGAGCCTCATTACCACAACGGGGTTTTGCAGGTCATGCTTCAGGACGAACCTATTTTCCAGCATTGTCACGATGTCTGCATTGATCAAGATGAAAATATCTACGTCTGTCAGTGGAATGCGGGAAAGTCATATCCGATCAAATTGACACGGGTTTGAGTTTTCTGTAAATAAGGGGGAGCATTCGAAAGAATTGCTCCCTTTTTTTATTCCTACCCTTTGCTCCTTGTTTAACTAGTAAGTCGGGTTGGGTTTCAAGGGTTGTTTTAGCCTAAATCAGTTCCAAGGAGGATGCTTAGAAAATAACAAGTATAGCTGTGTATGAAGCACAAAAACCGCTGGTGGATAAGCTACTAGAAAAGGTGGATAACCTGTTCGTTTACAGGCAATTTCATGGTAAAAATTGTAGAGAAGTTTTTGATAAAATAATTGGAATATTTTTTTTAATCAGCCAACTTTAATTCATCAAGTAAGAGAAAAAAAGACCGAAAGTACGATTTCGGTTCGTTGATTGAAAGTTTGAGATCGGGCATAAAGGGGAGCTAACCTTAGGGTAAGTTTCTGAGACGGGAAACCGCAGAAATGCCGAAAACGATAGGCTTGAATTTGAGGACTTCTTCGGAAAGAATCAAAGTTCCAGGCAAGAAGGATCAAGAAAGAAATTTCTAGATTGAGAGGGGCAACCCCAGAATTGCAAAAAATGGATTAATCAAGACAGGGTTTCTTTCGGGAAAGTTTGTAAAAACATCGGGCACAAAGGAACTGTCGCTTAACTGCGATGGTTTGCAACGGGAAACCGCAGAAGTGCTACAATAGATCGGCCTGGGAGTCTATCGTCAAGATAGCTTCGGGAGTTCCGCCATGAAGGAGCACTTGCCTACAAGTGTTTGTGAGGGGTAACCACAGAAATGGAATGGAAATCTAACAAAACAGGACAAGTCCGAAAGGGCGGCATCATTCGATGAATTTGACCTGGGCAACTGGGAAAAGTCTTAAACTGTAGCTTGAGGGAGATAGTGAACTACGGGGATCTGTCGACCAAACGGGAAGCTTTCGCAAGAAATGCTTCCCGTTTCTGTTTTTAGCCCATTTTTAGTAGATTCGAGAGATGAGATCTCTCCTTGTTTTTGTAAGCTATTGCGGGTTATTCTTTGGGCTAAGCTCCTTTCAGGTGAATTCGCCTGATGATCCAGCTCCCAAGAAGCCGAATGTGATTTTTATACTAGCAGATGATCTCGGTTATGGAGACCTAGGCTTTCTTGGGCAAAAACACATCAAAACCCCTAATTTAGACTTGCTGGCGGCTAGGGGGATGCTATTTTCCAATCACTATGCTGGTGCTCCTGTATGTGCACCTTCACGCTCAGCGCTGCTTACCGGTTTGCATACCGGCCATACCCCAATACGCGGGAATTATGAAGTTCAGCCTGAAGGGCAGTATCCCATGCCCGACACCCTGCTCACCTTGGGGAAAGTTTTTCAGCAAGCAGGGTACCGCACCGCCGCCTTTGGAAAGTGGGGATTGGGCTTTGTAGGGACCACGGGAGATCCTTCAAATCAAGGTTTCGATCATTTTTTTGGTTACAACTGCCAGCGCTATGCGCACCGCTACTATCCTGCTTATCTCTGGGAAAATCAACAGCAGGTTCCGCTACTTGGAAATGACTGGACTACAAAAGCCACTTTTGCACCAGACCTAATCCATCAGAAGAGTTTGGAATTTATCGAGGCCAACCGGCACCAGCCCTTTTTCTTATTCCTACCCTTAGTGATGCCCCACGCAGAATTGGCAGTGCCTGAAGACGAGGTATTTCAATACTACCGTACAAAGTTTGGAGAGGAGTCCCCACATATTGCTCCTCCGGGAGGGGATTATGGCCCAGAAATGGTTATTCCCGGTTACCAGTCTCAACCCTATCCAAGG
>JAXISU010000228.1:0-4022 GCA_034680425.1 Cyclobacterium sp. | reverse complement strand
TGGCAGCACCTACCGGCAGTTTTTCATTACCTTTCTTCCTTGGTCTGGTCAACTCTCGGTTGAGGAGAAATTAGCGGAACTGATTCCTGACTTAGACTTTCCCACCTTTGAAAAGTTGCAGTGGCTTGGATTTTTTGAGTCTAAAACGCTACCAAAAACGGAGGGTAGCCCAGCCCAGTTGCTCCAGGCAATCCTTGAGGAACAGTGGGCACTTCAGCCGGCCGACCGCGACCTGATTGTGATGCAGCATCAGTTTGAAATTCAAACCCAAACAGGAATCAAAAAGGTCATTTCTAGTTTGGTCGATGTCGGTCAAGATGCGGTGTACACTGCTATGGCTAAGACCGTAGGACTTCCACTAGCCATTGCAGTGGATCTCTTTTTGAAAGGAGAAATTTCCCTTCGGGGGCTGCAGCTTCCCGTGGTTCCGGAATTGTATTTGCCTATTTTGGAGGCCTTGGAAAAAGAAGGAATTCGCTTTGAGGAGCGGGTGGTGGATTAAATCGTCCACAGACCACGGTCCACAGTTCACCGCCTATTGTAAGGAACTTCAAATTTCACCTTCAATCTGTTGTTACCGGTAAATTGAGCAGAAAAGAAAAAGACCAACTTCTTAGCTGGTCTTTTTTCGTTTTTAGGGTCTCCAATCCGCAGGTGGATCAATATATGCCCCCGATATGACGCGGCAATCGTCTGGAATGATCGCTCGATTTTGCTTGAAAGTCAAGTCGTTTTTATCCACATAGATTCGACGGGAGGTTTCTCCTCCTGCCATAAAGTAACCGAGCACCACTTCATCTGGATTGTCCAGGCTGAGCATGTTTCCACGAAGGGTTGCTGGAGGTGGATCAAAAATGGAACCCGAGATTTCTGCTTGTTGCTTCACTAAACGTAAGTAACGATAGGCTGCTTGTGATACGCTGTATTGCTTCAGGTCCATTCGGAACTTGTTGACAAATCGATACCCATCGTCCGCAATGAAAGAAGCAGGGATTTTAGTAGTCAGTCCATTGAAACTGTCGTCATTGACCACAAATAAGCTCTGATTATTACTTACCTCGTATCGAAAACATTGCACACAGCAATCTTTCGGTTGCGGGGTACGGTTTGGATTTGCAGGGGAAGGTCGTGGCGTATATAAATCTGGACGGGTCTCCAAGATGTATACTGCTGGGCCATTTTTCCAATAGTAAAAATTATTTTGGTCCGCAGGATCTTTTACTCCCACAATCAGCTGAATTCCCGATTTTGGAACATCACTTCCTTCAGTAGGAACAGTTACGGTGCGGATTTCCAGTGATTGAATGGCAGGTACCGAAGCTACTTTCTCCGGGGTGGAGGTGTACACTTTTCCTTCTGCAGTACGAATCTGAAGCGTATAGGACTTGCCTACTTGTGCACTAAAGCTAGCAGGAGTGTAGTAGGTGCCTTTTGCATCTGTTCCTTCGGTGAGGAAGGTGACATTTCCATCGTTATCCCGTACGACTACCGTAGCCAAGGACACGGGACGGATGAGTCCTTCGAAAATACTTCCATAGGTAGCACTTCGCGTGAGTGTGATTGCATGAGGGCCTGGTCCTGTGGAAATGATGCCTTCCACAGTCAAGAGTTGCTCGCCATCAGGCACTTCGACCTCGTAGGGGTCTACACAGGCCATCGGAAGGAGTAGGAGTAGGTATACTAGTCTTTTCAACATGGCTTTAGAAGCTTATGGCGTAACTTAAACTTGGAAGAGGGATACCCAACAAGGCCAGACGGAAGGCCTGCGGAGGTTGCTGTGGGGCATCGTCAAAGAAGATGGAAAATGGATTTTTTCGTCCATACACATTGAGTACGGAGAAGGTCCAATCTCCATCAAAAAACTTTCCTTCTCCCTTTAACTTGAAATTGACTGAAAAATCAAGTCGGTGGAAGTCCGGAAGCCGTTGCTGGTTTCGATCCTTGAAGTAGGCCAGGTTGTTTCCTGAAAAATCAAACTTTGCATCTGGAAAGGTGATAGGTCTACCCGTGCTGTAGGCAAAAGTGGCTGATAGGGAGGCATTGGTACTCACTTTGTAATTTCCAATCAGGGTCAGGTCATGGGGCTTATCAAAGTTGGAGGCATACCAGGCGCCATTGTTGATGTTTTCCTCCTCAAATGGAGTAATCACACGTCTCAGAGACCTGGAATAGGTGTAGGAAATCCAACCAGTAAGTGTACCTAGGTTTTTCTTCACGTAGAGTTCCATTCCATAAGTCTGCCCTTGGGCAGGGATGAGCTCGGTTTCGAGGTGATTTTGTAAAATCAAATTTGCGCCATCCTTGTATTCCACCACATTTTGAAGGTCTTTGTAGTAAACCTCCACCGAGGTCTCAAAGATGTTTCCTTTGAAATTGTTGTAGTAGCCAAGGGAGAATTGATCTGCAATTTGTGGCTTCAAAAATCCATCACTGAGCTTCCATACATCCGAAGGTGCAATAGTTGCCGTGTTGGAGATGAGGTGGATAAACTGATACATTTTGTTGTATCCTAACTTCACCGAGCTGGATTTGCTGAAGGAATATCTAAAAGATGCTCGTGGTGCCAGACCATCGTAAGTTTGGATCAGTTCGTTTGCTCCATAATTGGTTTCCCCGATGGCAGAACCATCTGAAACGGGAGTTCCTTCCTGGTAGGTACGTACGGTGCGAGCGCCCAGGTATTGGTAAAGGTCGTATCGGAGTCCATAGGATACCCCTATTTTTTCCCCGATTTCCAACTCATGCTGGATGTGGGCTGCCATTTCCCTTCCTGCTTCATTTTGGACCTTTTTGGGGAGCACATCTTCTGAAGTTCCGGTAGGAATTAGCTCTCCCGGTTGGATAGCCACTTGCTTGTATTCAGCTCCCAAAGTAAAAGACTGGGTAGGGCTTACCGTATAGTTGAAAAAGGTTCTTCCTCCTACATCCTTGATATCCGAATTGATTTCAAAGTTGTTGAGCCCTGACTGGTTAAAAATTCCATAGTCATAGAGTGAATAAAAGCCAACGGTCTCCATTTTCAGTTTTTCACTCAGCTTACTTTTCCATTGCAGGGAGTGTGCATTGTTTTGCCAGGAGATTGTAGTGTCAGAGGCAAAAGCAAAGTCATCGTAGCTGGTGTAGTAGCTGTAGGTAAACTCGTTGTTTTCGGAAATTGGGGCACTGATGACCACGTTGCCATCGTAAAAATTAGCATTGGAGTTGTTCAGCGTGGTATTGCTCAGTGACTGGAGCAGCCAGTTGATGTAGGAGATTCGAAATCCTCCGAGGATAGATACCTTGTCCTTAATGAGTGGGCCATTTAGCGAAAGCTTTCCGGAAAAATTGCTCAGCATGAGGTCTCCTCCAAATTTTTCTACGCTACCTGCCTTGGGAAGAATGTCTAGGATGGCCGAGCTTCTACCTCCAAATCGGGCAGGAACTACGGCTTTGTAGAGGGTCACATCGTTCACCATGTCGGGATTGAATGCAGTGAATAAGCCAAACATGTGTGAAGGATTGTAGATCGGTGCTCCCGCAAATTGGATGAGGTTTTGATCTACGCCACCCCCTCGGACATTGAGTCCAGAGGAAGCTTCTCCTACCTGGCTCACGCCTGGTAGCGTAGCCAAAGAGCGTACAATGTCGATTTCTCCCATAAATGGAGGAAGTTCCTTCATGGTATTGACACTAAGCGTGACGGCACCCATGTTGGTGGAACGGATATTTTTCTCCGGATCGCTACC
Source organism: Cyclobacterium sp. (assembly GCA_034680425.1). GTDB lineage: Bacteria > Bacteroidota > Bacteroidia > Cytophagales > Cyclobacteriaceae > Algoriphagus. The sequence continues at coordinate 297 of JAXISU010000228.1, read as the reverse complement.
ATAGATCACCACGTCATCGAGCGTGAAATCCTCTTGGAGCATTTTGATCGTAAGCCTTCCATCTCCTACAGCAGTGATGGGATAAATCTTGGTTTCGTATCCCACATAGCGAAACTCCAGCGTGTATTCTGCTCGGGAGACTTCGAGTTCAAAGCTTCCATTTTCGTCGGTAATGCGGGTCAGCTCCAGCTCCGGAATCCGTACTGTAGCTCCTACTAGTGCCTCTCCGGTAATTTCATCTGTGATCCGGCCTGAAAGTTTGATCCCTTTCAGTTGGCCGATATCTCGTCCAATCAC
>JAXISU010000227.1:0-4042 GCA_034680425.1 Cyclobacterium sp. | reverse complement strand
AATATGCAGGTAAACTCGGTCCCCGATCTGGTATTTTCTGGCTGGGTCATCCACCTCCCACAGTTGACCTCCTTCTTTTAAGCGAATCAGAAGGCTATTGTAATGCACTAAAAATCGTTGTTCGACCACATGCCCTACGAACCCCCCTCGGGTGCGAATGCGAATGTCAGCTGGTCGGATAAAGGCTTGCTCTCGATCTGGGAGTGCATTGATGGACGAAAAAAGTCGCGCCACATACTTCGATTTGGGTTGCTCACAAAGCGCCTTAGAATTCCCCTTTTGAGTGACTTTCCCTTTTTGAAGGACCACCAAGGAATCCGTAAGCCAAAGGGCATCGTCTAGGTCATGGGTCACAAAGATCACGGTAGTTTCCATCTCCCGAAGCAACTCCTTCAATTCGTAGATCAACTTCCGCTTTTGAATAGCATCCAGATGGCTGAAGGGTTCATCCAAAAGCAACACCTCCGGCTCTACAGCCAAGGCTTGCGCAATGGCCACCTTCTGCTGCTGCCCCCCACTGAGCTGCCGTGGAAGGCGATCCTTGTAGGGAGTCAAGCCAAGCCGATCCAGCAAATGTGCTATGCGTTGTTTACGGTAGTTTTCTTCGTAATTCAACAAGGGTCGGGTGATATTTTCTTCGACCGTGGTATTGGGAAAGAGTTGGTAATCCTGGTGGATCAGTTTGATCTCATCGTATCCAGGCACCAATTTTTCCGCAGGATTTTCAATTTTCTTTCCGTTCAGTAATACCTCACCAGAGCTCTGAGTCAATAGTCCCGCAGCGATGCGCAGAAGCGTACTTTTGCCCGAGCCACTTTCCCCAATGATGGAGACAAACTCTCCCTTGGCTAGCTCCAGACTAAATTCCTGTAAGGCAGGGTGTGAATCGTAGGATTTGGTGAGTGCGCGGAGGGAAAAATAAGACATAGGATAAGTTGAAGTTACCAGAATTAAGGAATGCTTGTCCCTTCTAAGATAGAAAGGGAATTTTACTTATTTCTTATTTTCTGGTTTAACTCCTCCATTTTCGATTCGATTGGATGATTCACTTAAATCAGTGATCGCCTAGTACGCCAACCATCCCCCATCGGCAACGAGCGTTTCTCCATTGACAAAGGAAGCATCCTCGCAGGCAAGAAATAGGGCTACTCTGGCAATTTCATTCGCTTCGCCCATTCTAGGCATGGATCCTGCGCCGCTGCTACAAAGGGATGCTCCCTCCGGATCGGGTTCGGCCTCATCCATGATGTGAGTAGTCACTCCTCCCGGAGCAATTGCATTGCAACGAATGCCCTTTTGGGCATACATGAAACCTATGTTTTTGCTCATCCCCACCAGGGCATGTTTGGAGGTGGTATAGGCAAGCCCAGCACGAGCTCCCGCTACGCCTCCCACAGAGGCAATGTTGATGATGCTGCCTTTTCCTTGCTTCAGCATCTGCACGATGGCTAGCCTGCAGGCATAAAAAGGGCCGTTGACATTCACAGCCATGATTTTTTCCCAAAGGGCGTCCGTCACCTTGTCCAAGGGCATGAAGTTGTCCATGATACCCGCATTGTTGACCAGCACATCCAGGCTGCCGTACTCCTGTAGCGTAGCTTCTAGGAGGCGCTCCACTTGCTGCTGATCGGATACGTCGCAAGCCAAGCCCAAAGCATGCCCTCCGTGCTGGCGAATCTGATGGGCCACCGCCTCAGCAGCATCGGCATCCCGGTCAGCCACCACCACTTTGGCGCCTTCCTGCGCAAAAAGCAGGGCAATGGCTTTTCCTATTCCAGAAGCAGCTCCAGTAACAAGAGCACAGGTGTTTTCTAGTTTTTTCATGATTTTGATTGAGTTTTGTTCAGTTTTTTTTCTGCTGCGAGCATGGTTTGTATCCCGCTCAGCAAGGCATCTGCCTGAAAGGAGATGCTATCGATTCCTTGAGTAATTAAATACTGGGTGAATTCGGGAAGGTCGCTCGGGGCTTGGCCACACAGTCCCACCTTTTTACCTTTTGGTTTGGCCACACGGATGAGTTCTGCAATCATCCACAGTACGGAGGGATTGGTTTCATCAAAAATATCCCCCATGATTTCAGAGTCACGATCCACTCCCAAAGTCAATTGGGTAAGGTCATTGGAACCAATGGAAAAGCCATCAAAAATTTCCGCAAATTCCGCTGCCTGAATTACATTGGCAGGAATTTCGGCCATCACATACAGCTTCAATCCATTTTTTTTCTGTTTTAAACCAACCGAACCCATTAGATCTCGGACTTTTTTTCCCTCCTCTGGGCTTCGACAAAAGGGAATCATCACATTCAGGTTAGTTAAACCCATGTCCTCCCTTACCCGCTTCACTGCTTCACATTCGAGTAGAAATGCTGCCTTGTACCGCTCGTGCGTGTAGCGAAAAGCACCTCGAAAGCCCAGCATGGGGTTCTCTTCGTCCTCTTCAAATTGACTGCCCCCGAGCAAATGGGCATATTCATTGGACTTAAAATCACTCATCCTCAGCAAGACCTCTTTGGGATAAAAAGCTGCAGCGATCGTCACAACTGCTTGTGCAAGCGTATCCACAAAATATTCCTTTTTGTCGGCGTATCCCCGACAAATCTTGGCTATTTCCCCCTTCTCCTTTTTATTTTTTAGACCCTCCCAATGCACCAAGGCCATGGGATGGATGCGAATGCTGTTGGCAATCACAAACTCCATGCGCATCAGTCCCACCCCTTGATTGGGAAATAAGGCGGTCGAAAAAGCTTTCTCGGGGTCGGCTAAAATAAGTTGGGCTTGGGTATGGGGTAGCTGCAATCCTCGGAAATCGTGAAGAGTCTCCTTCCACTTCAGGCTTCCTTCGTAAATAATACCAAGCTTTCCCGAGGCATTGGACAAGGTAACCAAATCCCCCGTTTGCAAGGCCTTAAAAGCCCCTTCTGCACCCACCAAGGCAAGGGTTCCAAGCTCGCGAGCTACAATGGCCGCATGACTTGTTCTCCCTCCTTTGGTCGTGATGATGGCAGCAGCTCTTTTCAGAACTGGATCCCAATCCGGATTGGTGATCTCGGTGAGTAAAATTTCCCCCTCCTCCAAAAGGTGTCCTTCTGCTGGAGAATGGAGAATTCTGATTTTTCCACTGCTAATTCCGCTTCCTATTGCCACTCCAGTCACCAATACCTTCCCTTGTTCAAGTAAGGTATATTCTGTCTGAATCAAGGAATCTTTTCCGGCATGGATGGTCTCCGGCCGGGCTTGAACTATATACAAGTTTCCAGTGATCCCATCCTTGGCCCATTCGATATCCATGGGCATCTGGTAATGCTTCTCTATCAAAAGAGCCCAGCGCGCCAGTTGCTCCACTTCGGCTTCCTGCAACACCCACTGCTCCTGCTTTTTAACTGAAGTATCTCGATTCACCACGCCTCCATCTTCCGCATAGACCAAGGTCTTGGACTTGGAACCCATTTTTTTGGATAAAATAGCCCGTTTATCCTGTAGTAAAGTGGGCTTAAAGACCACAAATTCATCGGGGATTACGGTGCCTTGCACGATATTTTCCCCCAGACCCCAGCAGCCTGTCACTACAACTACCTGATCAAATCCTGATTCGGGATCAAGCGTAAACAAAACCCCACTGCTCCCTAAATCGGCCCGAACCATCCTTTGAACCCCCACAGAAAGGGCGATGGAGGAACCTGAAAATCCCTTATCGTATCTATACTTAATCGCACGGGCATTGTACAAGGAAGCAAAACAAGCAAGAACCTTTTTTAATAGGCCCTTCTCCCCTTTTACATTGAGAAAGGAATCATGCTGCCCTGCAAAACTTGCTCCAGGCAAATCCTCAGCAGTGGCACTACTCCGAACCGCCAAGCCAACCTCCTCCACAGATCCTTTGGCCAATTCTCGGTAGGCAGCAATTACCTGATCTGCTAACTCTTTAGGCAAGGATGCGCCGAGGATACGCGTCTTTATTTGAGTGGATACCGATTGGAGATTGGTGAAATACTGCCTGTCCAACTTAGCTAGCTCGGTTTGGATGACCTCTTCCAAACCGTTTT
>JAXISU010000226.1:0-4055 GCA_034680425.1 Cyclobacterium sp. | reverse complement strand
CCAACTTGCCGTAATAGCGAAGGGCCAATTTTACTTTTTTATCCCCTTCTCCGGAGGCCGAAGCGGAGATAAAGTCAAAGTTGGCTTTCGCATGGGCTTTCCAGCGGTCTCGTCGAGTAAGTACCACTACCAGTTCCCGAGCCGAGGTGGCTGCTTTTTGTCCCATGCAGAGTTGCGCCAAGCGATCTTTCAAGGTGGAGTACTCTGGCACGCGCACAAACTGATACAGTTGCAGGTTCGAACTGTTGGGCGAAAGAATAGCCGCTTCCAAGCATTTTTGAACGATGGTGCCGTCAAAATTGTCTGTTTGATCGAATACGCGCACCGACCTGCGCTGCTGTACTGCCTCAAAAAAATTCAGTTCCTGGCTCATTTGTTTCTTTTAACTTTTTTTGATTGGTAAAGATGGCCAAAATTTTGAAGTTTACGTTTCAGAATTTAACGTCTGTAGCCTATGTTTTTTACATTGATTCGCTTGCAATACCTGAAGAGCGTTCGCTCCACAAGTTTTGCAAAAAGCGCCCTCGCCACTGGATTTTTGGTATTTATTGCCCTGCTCCTCTTGAGTTATGTGTTTTTCGCAGGCATATTTCTAGGGCGAATTATCGACATGCTTGCTGAGGGCAAGGAACCCATCGCCTTTCTCAACTCCCTACTCATTTACTTTTTCTTAGGGGAGTTTATGTACCGCTACTTCGTGCAGAAGTTGCCGGTGGTGGATCTAGAAAGTTTGCTTCACCTCCCTATCGGGAAAAAGAAAATTGTGTCCGTCTTGTTGCTGCGCTCCTTTTTGTCTCCGCTCAATGTCATCGCTTTGCTGCTCTTCCTTCCCTTTGGGGTGGAGGCGGTGCAGGAGGAATATGGACTGCTGGGACTGGTATCCTGGTTGGGAACTTTGCTTTGCTTGAGTTGGTCTTTGCACTGGTTTATGCTCTGGTTTAAGCAGCGCTTTGAGGACAGCCTGGTCGGTTTGGGGGTGGTTTTCCTAGTGGTGCTGCTTTCGGGTGGGACAACTTACTTGGGTTGGTTCAATGTAGGCGAACTTCTTGCCCCCTTCTTTAACGCGGCTACGCAGAGCCTTCTTCCTATAGTTGGGATGGGCCTGTTGCTTGGATTGGTCTACACGCTTTCGTACCGGTATTACGTAGCACATGCCTACTTGGAGGAACTCGGAGAGGAGGAGGAGTACCGTGTAGCGGGACAAAGTTTTGGCCTTTTTTCCCGATTTGGGATGGCAGGGGAGCTGGCCAACCTGGAGTGGAAGTTGATTTTGCGACACAAGAAAAGCCGCACCTACCTGATGCTATCGGCCTTTTTTCTGTTGTATGGATTGATCTTTTACACCAATCCAGCCTATCAAAGTGAAACAGGAATTTCCCCAATTTACATTTTTGTAGGGGTGTTCATCACGGGGATTTTTATGATTCAGTATGGACAGCTGTTTTTGAGTTGGAACTCGGCCAACTTTGATTTCTTCATTCAGCGCAAGGGAGGACTTGAAGCCTTGGTTCGCGCCAAATACCTGCTATTCCTGAGTATTTCAGGGGTTTGCTTTTTGGCATCCGTGCCCTACGTGTACTTTGGCTGGGAGATTTTACTGGTGCATTTGGCTACCTTCCTATTCAACTGTGGCATCTTGATCCATGTGATCATTTATGTGGCCTTGTGGAAGCCCAAGCCCATGGATCTTAACAAGGGGGCCATGTTTAATTACGAGGGGGTAGGTGCCGCCCAGTTTTTGATCATTATCCCCTTGATGGCGGGCCCGTATTTGGTGTACCTTCCTTTTTCTTATTTGATCAATGACTATGCAGGCTTGCTTGCCTTGGGATTGACTGGACTGGCAGGAATCCTTGCCTTCCGCCCACTATCCCGCATCATTACCAATCGGCTTCTGGCCAACCGTTACGAAATATCTTCTTCCTTCAGACAAGAACTATGATACAGGTCTCTCAACTCAAAAAACAATACAAAGAAGCCGTCGTGCTGGACATACCCGAATTGCTGATCTCCAAAGGGGAATGCTTTGGGCTTGTAGGCAACAATGGAGCGGGCAAAACCACCTTGTTCCGTATCCTGTTGGACCTCGTTCGTGCTACGTCCGGGCAGGTGACTTTCCAGGGGGAAGATGTGAGCAAAACCGAGGCTTGGAAATCCCAGGTGGGTGCTTACCTAGATGAGCAGATGCTCTTGGCATTTTTGACTCCTGACGAGTACTTCGAAACCTTGCGCAAGATCTATGGACTTTCTACAGCCGACCTTGAATTGCATTTGAGCAAGTTCGAGGAACTGTTTAATGGAGAGGTGCTGGGTAAGAAAAAATACATCCGGGACTTGTCCAAAGGAAACCTGAAGAAGGTGGGCATTGCAGCAGCCCTGCTAGGCCACCCACAGGTGGTGCTATTGGATGAGCCTTTTGAAAACTTGGATCCCAGTTCCCAGATCCGCTTGAAGAAGTTGATCTTGTCCGAATTGGCCGCTTCCAAAACCACCTTTTTGATCTCCAGTCACGACCTAAACCATGTGACCGAAATCTGCGATCGCATTGTGCTGCTAGAAAAGGGCAAGGTCATCCGAGATTTGCGTGAGAAAGGGGAGATGCTGAAGGAGCTGGAAGCGTATTTTGTGGGTTGAAAGTGAGGTAGATGAGCAGGAAAGCGAATTGAGAATAATTTTTTTAACTGAACCTCATAAACTAAAATTTTGGTTTAGTTTTGGGCATGTGGCCGGCATTGTCAATTCTGTCTTTTTTTGTGGGGGGAGTATTGCTTTTGCTCGTTTCCGTTTCCCTCTTTGACACGAAGAGAGACCTCAAATCAAGTTTCTTCTTTTTAGCGATTCTGTTGATCTCCGGTATTCAACGCGTCATCTTTGGGCTGTCCAGTTTTAAGATCCTCGGCACCTTTGAAAACCCTTTTGAGCAGTCTCTCCTTTTTGCCTTTTTCATTCCGCCGATTTATTACCTGTTTTTTGAAGGGCTATTGCAGCAACAAATTTCGAAAAGACATCTTTTAGCTCATTTTGGGCTTTCCATTCTGATTGTGTCCCTTAGCGTAGGATTGGATTGGAACAAAGCGATCAATCAATCCGTGTTTTTGGTCTACTCCTCAGGATACAGTATTCGCTTGATTTATTTGGTGTGGACCTATTTTTCGAAGCGGAAAAGTCAGCGGGAGCAGCTCTATTTCAAGTCCATCCGCGTTTGGGCGTACTTGATGATGGTTGCTTTTTTGTTAATCTATGCCTTCGCAAATTTTAGCTACGGAAAAGGGCTAGAGGGTACTCAAGATCAAGTGTTGGCGGAATTCTATGGCGTCACTTCCCTGCTCTGGTTGTTTATTTGTTTTTACCTCTTGAGAAACCCGCGCATTCTGTACGGGGAGCTGCGCTTGTTGGAACACATCAACGCCGTGGTCCCGGAAGAGATTGCCATCTGGAGGTCTAAGAAAAGGGGACAAACTAGTGCTCAGGACTTGGCAGTGGAGAAGCAGATCGCTCCTCGGGTGGAATCCCTTCTTTTTACCTTAAAAAATCTGGAACAAGCCTGGTCTGAGGAGCTCCTGGAAGTTCCCAGTCTCAAATTCCTCTCCTTCCAGTTGGACTGCCCTCAAAGCCATGTGAAGTACCTATTCAAGTACTATGGAAATTTTAGTTTTGGGGAGTATGTCAATGTGTTGCGAATCAATTACTCCATTACGCTGATCCGCAAAGGGTACTTGTTGACGCATACCATCGATTCCCTGTCCAAGAAGACCTTGTTTGTAAGTGGCAATACCTTTTACCTCAATTTCAAAAAGTTGACAGGCGAATCTCCTTCCGAATACCATGCGCACCTGCAATTGGAAAAGTGCAGTCCTGCAGCATCTTGAGATGCTCCAAGAGATAGAGGTCTATTTTGTGGGGCAAAGGTTTCCTAAACCTACTTTTTTGCGCCAGCGCCTTTGACAAACTGCCCTGGAAAGGCGCCGGTATGCTCGCCATTGAGGAGTACCTGGGTGCCATTGACCCATACCTGATCGATTCCCTCGGCAAATTGCAGGGGATTGTCAAAGGTG
>JAXISU010000225.1:0-4057 GCA_034680425.1 Cyclobacterium sp. | reverse complement strand
TGCCTTCCCAGTGGCAAAAGCCAGGATGGTTCTCGGAAGCATGCCTGGAAGACCAAAGCGGATGATTTGTTTTAAGGGAATCCCCAAGGAGGCAAATAGGAAATTGGAAATCGCGAAGGGAATCACCGGGCTGATACGTACAAAGAAGACGAGTCCAGCAGGATGGTCTGTTCTCCGCTCTATTTCCTCTTTCAAGCCAGGATGACGTGCATAGAGTAGGGTACGGAAATCCGCATTGAGCCACTTGCCCAAGGAGTAGCCCAACACATTTGCTAGGAGGTAGGCAATCACCAGATGGGGAAACACGGTCCATCCCCAAAAGAAGCCAGAGGCCATTGCCGTTAGCGTGGTGGGGAGAAAAGCGAGCCCAACTAGCAGGGCCAGAATTAGGATCAGCAGGATATGATCTCCAATTCCTGTCACCGTGATTTGTTCCAGTTCCTGGTAGCGAGTGCTGAGCAAAAGTGAACCCAGCAGCGGGACAAAGCTGACCCAAATCCAGCCGAGCGTTGTGCTGGGATGGCTTCGGAAGTAGCGCACCAAGTCCTTGAAAATGCTGTCCTTTTTTGTCATCTTTGACTCGCTTTTGAAGTAAAAGCCAGCAAGTTTAGCACCTAGTATTGGAATTGCATTCATTTATCCAAAATAGGTTTTGAATTCTATGTAAACCCAACCCTCCTAAATCCACTTTAGATGAAATTTGGTACCAAAGCCATTCACGCGGGAGTAGCCCCGGATCCTTCTACAGGAGCCATCATGACTCCCATCTTTCAGACTTCTACCTACGTTCAAAAATCTCCTGGAGACCATCTGGGTTACGAATACAGCCGAACGCACAATCCAACTCGTACCGCTTTGCAGCAGAGTTTGGCAGCTTTGGAAAATGGGAAACACGGAATTTGCTTCTCTTCTGGCCTTGGCGCCATCGATTCGGTCATCAAGTTATTTAACCCAGGAGATGAGATCATCTCGACCAATGACTTGTATGGCGGTAGTTACCGCTTGTTTACCAAAGTTTTCGAGCGCTACGGCATCAAATTTCATTTTGTGTCCATGGCCGATCCCGAGGCCCTTTCTTCCCTAGTCAACGAGCGAACTAAAATGGTTTGGGTGGAGACTCCTACCAACCCGATGATGAACATCATCGACCTGAAGGCCATGGCGGCTTTCTCCAAGAAGCACGGCTTGCTTTTGGCAGTGGACAATACTTTCGCTTCTCCTTACCTACAGAATCCACTTGACCTGGGGGCAGATATCGTGATGCACTCCGTGACCAAGTACCTGGGTGGGCACTCTGATGTCGTGATGGGGGCCTTGATCGTAAATGACGATGAGCTTGCTTCTCGCTTGGTCTTCTTGCAAAACGCGTGTGGGGCGACTCCTGGACCTCAGGATTGTTTTTTGGTGCTTCGCGGCATCAAAACGCTTCACCTTCGCATGGAGCGTCACTGCCAAAATGGAAAAGTGATCGCTGAATACTTACGAAATCATCCCAAGGTAGCCAAGGTCTATTGGCCAGGCTTTGAAGATCATCCCAACCATCAGGTAGCCAAAAGCCAGATGCGCGACTTTGGGGGCATGATCTCTTTTACCCTCGTAGGCAATCAACTCGCTGATGCCAAAAAGGTGATGGAAAATTTCCACCTCTTTGCCTTGGCAGAATCCTTGGGTGGAGTGGAGTCGCTTTGTGGGCATCCAGCCAGCATGACCCATGCCTCTATTCCAAAGGAGGAGCGTGAAAAAGTAGGTTTGGTGGATTCCTTGATCCGACTCAGTGTAGGGGTGGAGGATGTAGAAGATCTCAAAAAAGATCTAGCCGACGCCTTAGCAAAAGTTTAATTTTCAAGAATTTTTTACAAATCCCTGCTGCTAATCGTGGTGGGGATTTTTTTTGATTCTGGATGAGTTAGTTCCCTACTTTTCGAAGAAGACTAAGTGCTTGTTTTTCTAGGGAAGCTGTCAGGCTTTTCTTTTCCTCTTTCAGCTCCTTCACCCAATCCAGGTATTTTTTGGATACTTCTTCCTGTTGTCCGATAAAGTGAGTCAAGCTTTGAAGATTGAGGTGGTTGGCATACCAGGGTTTTAAGCCATTTTTCAGACGTTCCAGTTCCTCGTGAATTTGAGGAAGGTAAATCGGATTGAGGCCGAGGTGAACCAGTAAATTTTCCAAAATGATCACCTTGCGCAGTCCCTCAAAAAGATCTCGGAAGCCTTGGGTAGACATGGGGGGAGTTACTTCCTTGCTTAGTGAATTCAATTCCTCTTGCACCAACTGGTGTATCGAGGTAGTCAGCACCAATGGCTTAATGCCTTTACTGGCTTCAAAGGCTTTTTCTAGATAGTCTTCCCATATTTTCAAGGAGCTGCCCACCATCAGGTCGAAGGCTTCCTTTTGCATCCCCCTTTTTTGCTCGTTCAAATAGGTTTTGAAGCTCTCAAAGGTGAGCGATAAATTTTTTTCACGCTCTTTCAGTCCTTTTTCCACGAGCTTGAGGTGGTGGATTTTTTTTAAGGACTTCTTTAGGGTTTTCAGTGGAAAAAATAAGGAATAGCCGAGGTGTTTTTGCTCAAAGTGAATCTTCTCCAGCAGTTCAGAATAGAGCTCTAAAAACTCCAATTGTTCCAAGAGAGCAATGGCCTTTGCAGACTTGATTTCTTTACCAAGTTCTAGAAAAAGGGCTTTGGCCTGTTGGTGTTGGTGTGAAAAGAGCTGAAATACAGGGGATTTCATTCTGAGGGTTGCTTAGGAAATTTTGACCAAGGTAGCACCATAGCCCCACTGGTCTTTCTGCGTGTCTTGAAAGTAGGAAATATTTCCAATTTGGCTCAATCGCTTGTGAATTTCTTTTCGAAGTACCCCGTTTCCGATGCCATGAATGAAAGTGATCTGGTCCATACCTGCTGCGATGGCTTGGTTCAGATTTTTCTCAAATACTTCCAATTGAATTCGCAGCTTCTCGGAGTTGCTCAGGCTATCCGGCTTCGGATGGATGGCTTCGATGTGGAGGTCGATGGAGGCTGCAGGTGCCACCACTTTTGCGGGTTGTGGTGTGGAACTGAGTTGGTTGAGTTCGGCATTCAGCCCGCGAATGTCCAGCTCCTTGGTCGTTTGCTCCAAGGCAAATAGGTACACATTCTTTCCGAGCAGGGGAGCCTTACTCAAGTGCTTGAAAAATTGGGTTGCCTTGAGTTTAAACTGCCGCTCAAAGGCAGGGATGGCTTTTTCTAACTTCGGTTGGATGGCAATAAAGCGTAGCAAAAACGAGGGCCACTCGTCTAATTCTTTGAGGAGTCGGTCGTCTATTTTTTTAGCTTCTCCAGCACCGAGGGTCCCTGCATAGAGGGTGCGGTGATTGGTACCATACACTTCTGAAGCATGAGCGAGATAGGCTTGACGGCTATCGTTGATCAGGTAGAGGCTGAGGTTTTGGTCATTGATCGGCAAAAAAGCCAGGTAGAGCCCTTGGTCTTTCGGAGCAGAGATAGGTAATGGAGTTTCGATCTCCTGGGAAGGATTGTGGGCCTCGCCGAAGTGACTTTTTTCCGCTTCCGCCACGAGTACCACCTCGGATTTGAGAACAGGGATCACAAAGCCATCTTCAATCTCCACTTCAATTCGACCTCCTGCGGAGACTTTGCGAATCACTCCTTCTTCTTTTCCGTGCAAGACACGTACTCGATCTCCTATGTTCATGGGGTCAACGCTTTTTTGTAGGTTTCTATGGCTCTATTCCGTGCAAATTTATGCTCTACAATTGGTTTTGGGTAGGCTGAAGTCCCAAATTCTGGAATCCATTTTTTGATGTAGGTAAGGTCCTTGTCAAATTTTTCGGTTTGGGAATCGGGATTGAATACCCGGAAGTAGGGCTGAGCATCGGTTCCGGTGCCTGCCGCCCATTGCCATCCCCCATTATTGGAAGCCAGTTCAAAGTCCAGTAATTTTTTTGCGAAATAGGCCTCACCCCATCGCCAGTCGATGAGCAAGTGCTTGGTCAAAAAGGAAGCCACAATCATTCGGACTCGGTTGTGCATAAAGCCTGTAGCATTCAGTTCCCGC
>JAXISU010000224.1:0-4063 GCA_034680425.1 Cyclobacterium sp. | reverse complement strand
GTCGAATCTTTTCTTCTCCAAACGAATTTCTCGCCACTGTCAAGGCGGTAATATTTGCCATGGACCCTCCACTAACTAGGATTCCAGAGGCTTCGGAAGGGAAGTTCATCAACTCCTTGCACCAGTTGACCACCTGCCGATCCACATACATCGCGGAGTGCTCCCCGATGGCTGCGTTGGGATTCATGCCTGAAGCCAGCAAGTCTGCAAAGGAACCCAGTGGGGTACCCGTGCCTTGAATCCAAGCAAAAAACCTCGGGTGCACATTCCCCTTGTTGTAGGGAAAAATGTACTCCTTAAACTCCTGATAGACCTCCTCAGGGGTTTGGCCGTTTTCAGGAATTGGTTGGTCCAAGAAAGTCTTCACCTCCTCGGGGATGGGTCTCCAGATTTTTTCTTCTCGAATTCCCTTCCAGTAATCAATCAAGTCGTCGACCATCTGATGGCCCAATTGGCGCATGCTTTCCCAATCTTTGGGGTCTAAGTTTTGGTCAGGTAAATTCTCGTTAGGGGACATGGAATCAAGGAAAGGGTTTATTTTTTAAAGAAAAAGAAGACGGCAAGGACCAAAAAAACTGCGCCAATCAGGTGATTGATTTTGAGTGTTTCTGTTTTAAAAACAGCCAGCGTGAAGCCCATAAATACAAGGAGGGTGATCACCTCTTGAATGACCTTGAGTTGGACCAGAGAAAAAGGTCCTCCATTGCCGTCATAGCCTAATTTATTGGCAGGTACTTGGAATAGGTATTCAAATAGGGCAATTCCCCAGCTGATCAGAATTATGGAAAGGAGGCCGAGTTTACTAAACCATTTCCATTCAGCAAACTTCAGGTGACCATACCAGGCCAAGGTCATGAAGGTATTGGAAAGGACCAAAAGTCCAATGGTGAGGAGGGCTTTCATGGGTAAGAAAATTAAGTCTGTAATTTGCAAAAAGGGATTCAAATGTGACATTTGAATCCCCATTTTGTTTTTAAGCCCCTAAAGCCTTTCCTAAAAAATCAACTGGTACATCTCTTCCAGCTTGCTCACTTGGATGATTTGGATTTTAAACTTGCTTAAGTCCAAGCCCTTGACGGCATACTTGGAAACCACAATCTTCTTGAAGCCGAGCTTTTCCGCTTCAGCGATGCGGTTTTCGATGCGAGATACGGCTCGAATTTCCCCTCCCAAGCCTACTTCGCCAGCAAAGCAAATCTGCTCCGAAACGGGTGTGTCCTCGTAGCTGGAGATCAAGGAAGCACACACGGCCAAGTCCAAGCCTGGATCATCCACGCGAAGCCCTCCTGCCACATTCAAAAAGACGTCCTGCTGTCCGAGGCGCATGCCTCCACGCTTTTCCAACACGGCCAAAAGCATGTTGAGTCGCTTGGCATCGTGTCCCGTGCTGCTTCGCTGCGGCGTGCCGTAGGTAGCCGGACTCACTAGAGATTGAATCTCAATCAGCAAGGGACGATTGCCCTCTAGCATGGCGCCGATGGCCACTCCATTGAGCACTTCTTCTCGCTGGGTGAGCAAGATTTCGGAAGGGTTAGAGACTGCACGCAAGCCCTCAGCTCGCATTTCGTAGATACCGAGTTCGTGGGTAGAGCCAAATCGGTTTTTGGAGGTGCGCAAGATGCGGTAGGTCAGGTGACGGTCTCCTTCAAACTGCAGCACGGTATCCACCATGTGTTCGAGCACTTTGGGACCAGCAATAGATCCGTCTTTGGTAATGTGGCCGATCAGAAACACAGGCGTGCCGGTTTCCTTGGCAAACTTCATCAGCTCCGCCGTACATTCCCGCACTTGGGATACAGATCCTGCGGCAGATTCTACAAACTGGCTAGTTAGAGTTTGGATGGAGTCGATGACCAAAAAGTCCGGGTTGAGCTCCTCAATCTGCTGAAAAATCTGTTGGGTATTCGTTTCAGAAAGCACGTAGCAATCTGGGTTTTTGGCAGCCATTCGATCTGCACGCATTTTTATTTGCGCTTCGCTTTCCTCCCCAGAGACGTAGAGGACTTTCTTTCCCTTTAGCGTCAAGGCGATTTGCAGCATGAGCGTGGACTTGCCAATGCCTGGTTCCCCTCCAATCAACACCAAGGAACCCGCAACGATTCCTCCACCCAGTACTCGATCCAGTTCCGGGTCAGAGGTAATCCAGCGGGGCTGCTCCTCGTAGTTGACTTCGGCTATTTTCTTTGGGGTGCTCGCTTTTTTGACTCCCGAGCCCTGAGGTTTCCAACTTCCTTTGCCCGGCTCTTCTTTTTGGATGACTTCTTCCACGTAAGTGTTCCATTCCCCGCAAGCAGGGCATTTGCCAGTCCACTTCGGGCTCTGCGCTCCGCAGTTTTGACAGAAAAAGGTGGTTTTTACTTTAGCCACGGTAGAAGGAGGTTTATTTGGAAATTGGAATTTTATTGGAAATACGAAGTACGAAATACGGCATTTAACTAATGTTGAACGCTGAACAGCGATTGAAGAATGATGAAGTAAAGATTTGCATTAGGACATGAATTCTGCTCGAGAAGGAACTTGCCTGCCTGAGGCAAGCAGTCTCTCGCTTCTTGGCTCTTGTATCTTGTTTCTAAGGAGTCTTGCGACTTGCTACTAAATACTTGATACTTTAATGCGCTTGCAACCAATCCGGCCCCACGCCGACTTCCACTTCGATCGGCACAGGAAGGGGAATGGCATTGGCCATCAATCCTGGGATTTCTTTTTTGAGTAGCTCCACTTCGTCTTTGTGCGCATCAAACACCAATTCATCGTGCACTTGGAGAATGAGTTTGGACTTCAAATTATTCGCTTTCATCCAAGACTGCACATGGATCATGGCCACCTTGATCAAGTCAGCCGCCGAACCTTGTAGTGGGGCATTGATGGCATTTCGCTCCGCAAAACCCCGCATGGTCATGTTGCGGCTATTGATGTCCCGCAAGTAGCGCCGGCGCCCAAGGATGGTCTCTACAAATTCTTGAGTTCGTGCCTTTTCAATCGCTCCATCCATGTACTGTTTGACAGCAGGAAACTCCGTGAAGTAGGCATCAATAATTTCCTTGGCCTCCCCTCGAGGAATGGAAAGGCGCTGGGCCAAGCCAAAGGCAGAAATACCATAGATGATTCCAAAATTGGCGGTTTTGGCCTTTCTTCGCATGTCGGTGGTCACCTCCTCCAAGGGAACCTTGAAGATTTTGGCAGCGGTAGTGGCATGGATATCACGACCTGTTCGGAAGGCTTCCAGCATGGATTCGTCCTGGGAGAATGCCGCCATCAAGCGCAATTCAATCTGTGAATAATCGGCGGAAAGCAAGACGTAGTTCTCGTCTCGAGGCACAAATGCCTTTCGGATTTCTCTCCCTCGCGCGGTACGGATTGGGATATTTTGCAGGTTGGGGTTGATCGACGATAGGCGACCTGTAGCCGCCACAAACTGATTGTAGGTAGTGTGAATCCTTCCGGTCTTGGGGTTGATCATGGTAGGGAGCGCATCCACGTAGGTGGACTTCAGCTTGACCATTTGACGATACTCGAGGATAGCCTCGGCAATTTCGTGTTCGTCCGCCATCTTGCTCAAAATTTCTTCCCCAGTGGCATATTGCCCAGTCTTGGTTTTTTTGGCCTTGGGGTCCAATTTCAACTTTTCGAAAAGCACTTCCCCAAGCTGCTTGGGGGAAGCCAGATTGAAGCGTACTCCCGCCAATTCATAGACGCGCTTCTCGATCTCCTTGCTTTCTTGTTCCAAGGTGACCGAGAGCTCCGCCAAGCTCCCTGTATCTATCCGCACCCCTTCAAACTCCATATCAGTCAATACTGGAATCAGCGGGTTTTCTACTTCTTCCACCAGCTTCTTTAAGCCATTGGCTTGTAAAATCGGGTCCAATTTTCCCTTCAGTCGGAGGGTAATGTCTGCGTCCTCTGACGCATAAGCGGTCACCTCATCCTCGTCCACATCACGCATATTGCCTTGGCCTTTGCCTTTTTTGCCGATCAGTTCGGTAATCGACACCGGCTTGTACTGCAAGTATTGCTGGGCCAGCCAGTCCATTCCATGCTTCCCTTCCGGTTCGATGAGGTAGTG
>JAXISU010000223.1:0-4064 GCA_034680425.1 Cyclobacterium sp. | reverse complement strand
TGCGTTTTTGGGTTATTTTTCTTCCAAAAGATAGGAAAAATATGGCCATGCTGTAACTTGTGGGCCAAGCAAATTCATTAATTATCCCTCATTATCTCTTTTTTCTATCCCCATGAAAGAATTAATTTTTGATCAAACTGGTACTCCTCAAGAGGTCTTGTACCTCAAGGAAAGTGAAATGCCTCAACCTAAGGCACATGAGGTGCTGATCCGTGTGAAAGCCAGAAATATCAACCCTTCAGACATCATGTTTGTACGTGGAATGTATGGCATCACCCCCAAACTTCCGAGCAGCGCCGGATTTGAGGCGAGTGGGGTAGTAGAAAAAGGAGATGAAGCAGGAAAAGTAGCTGCCGGTACGCGAGTGATGTTTACAGCTATTGGTACCTGGAAAGAGTATGTTTGTGTGCCAGCGGCCCTAGTCATTCCTATTCCTGGGCAGATGTCGGATGAGGTGGCCTGTCAGGCCTTTGTCAACCCAATGACGGCCTATGGGATGATCGAGGACTCGGGTTTACAAGCTGGGCAATGGCTTTTGCTTACAGCAGGAGCTTCTGCATTTGGCAAATTTGCCATTCAGATGGCCAAGGCCAAGGGTATTCGAGTGGCAGCTACTGTTCGTCATGAATCACAGAAAGCATTGTTGATGGAGTTAGGGGCTGAGTTAGTCATCAATACCAGCACCGAGAAATTGGCGAAGGTGATTTTTGAGAAAACTGAGGTGGGCGTAGATGTGGTCTTTGATGCAGTCGGAGGGGAGTTGGGTGTAAAAGCCTTGTCTTGTTTAAAGCAAAAAGGGCGGATGCTCGTTTTTGGTGCGCTTGCCTTGGAAAACCTTTCCATTAACAGTGGCTTGCTGATCTTTAAAAATCTACGGATCGAAGGATTTTGGTTGAGTACCTGGATTGAGGAACTTTCTACCGAACAACGGATGAAGGCTTTCCAACGGGTATTTGGCTTTTTGTTGCAGGATGACTCGAAGGTGGATGTCGCCGCTACCTATCCCTTGTCCGAATTTAAAGCTGCATTGGATGCTTACGAGAAAGCGGGAAGAAACGGAAAAATCTTGCTTGTGAGTGAATAGTTGGTCTAATGGAACGGCTATTTTTAGGATTATCGCCATATTTGCAACCGAATAATTAAGACAGTTACCATGAATTGGGAAAAAATTGACCAAGAACTCACTGAGATTGTGAAACAGCGAATTCAGTTAAGTGCTTTGGAATATAGTGATGAAAATTACGACGATTTAGAGGAGCAATTGCACGACCTCGAAGACGACTTCAACGAGCATTACGAGGATGTCTTGGCTCCTGAATTGGAAAAGATTTACACCAAGCTAAAATCCGACACGGATGTCCTGCTACCTACAGCCTATTTGGCAAATACCTACCAAGAGATGCTTCCTGATGCGAAAGGAAGTATTACTTATGAGGTAAGTGGAGAGCAAGGAGTACCCATTGAATCGGACCAACTTGGAAAAGTGGATATGCGAATTGTCCTTATTCCAAACCCTCTTCGATTTGTGTTGCTGGTCAACGGCAAGCAATTAAAAGAATTGTGGAAAAGCAGGTAAAGAAAAAGGGGCGAAAGCCCCTTTTGTTTTAGAATAAACTAGCCTGTACAGCTTGCGGCTTTGTGGCTTGGATAGTTCCTTTGAGCATGTCTTGCATCAATTTCAAATAACCGCGCTGCCAAGCTTCAGGACTCACTTTTGTTTCCTTGCCTTCAAAAGAGATAGGCCCTTCCATTTTTTCATAGCCTAAGGCCATGCTCCATACGGTATAAAAAGTAATTTCTGGTTGCAATTCAGGACGAATGCTTCCATCCTTGATTCCCTGGGAAACAATTTGAATGCCCAATCGGGTGGGTTCCAATTGCAATTCCAACAATTTGTGAAAATGAATGGAATCAAGAATCAAAGGATTGATTTGAGATTTTAACTCTGGAGAAGTATACTTTTTCATCAAATCCAAAAAATGAAGGATGGATTGGTAGTAAACTGGCTGTTCTTTAGAAAAGCTCCAGATCCGCTGAACTAGTTCTGTTAGCATTTCCAATCCATTTTTTCCTTTGGCACGCAAGGAATCTCTAAACTCGTCTTTTAGTTGTTCAAAGGCCTTCTTAGTTAAAGCCATAAATAGGTCTTCCTTATTTTTGTAATAAAAATAGGTGAGGCCTTTACTGATCCCTGCTTTCTTGGCTACATCTTCCATGCGGGTAGCCGCAAAACCTTGGGCAGTAAATAGGGCTACTGCAGCATCTAAAATGAGTTTTTCTTTATTTTTTTCGCCTGCCATTGCTGATAAATGGAAAAATTATCTGAGTTCAAATGTATTAAATCCTAGTCAAAAAAAATAACATTTGACTCTTGGTCAAATGTTATTAAATCGTCACTTATTTTTGGATAGGACTGAGTCTTCTTTTTTTAGTTAAGCAAGGACTTCTACGATCACGTAGTTTTTCTTTCCTTTTTGAACCAGCAAATACTTTCCTTGAAGTAGGGAATAAGAGACAGGGCCTTGTGGATCCTCTACTTTTTCTTTGTTGATACTCACACCACCGCCAAGGATCATTTTCCGTGCCTCGCCCTTGGAGGGAAAGAGTTTGAAGTCCGTTTTTTCTGCCACCAAATCCAGCACATTTTCAAGGTTGGAATAGACTTCCTGACTCAGTTGAACTTGAGGAACTCCCTCGAAAACGGATAAAAAGGTTCGCTCATCTAGGGAAGCCAAGTCCTCCGTGGAAGATTTCCCAAATAGAATTTCAGAGGCTTTGAGGGCCATCTCGTATTCTTCTGTGCTATGGACCATAGAGGTCACTTCTTTGGCTATTTCTTTTTGCAAGAGGCGTAGGTGAGGAGCTTCTGCATGTTCCTTCTCCAATCCTTCAATAGTTGCCTGATCCAATACGGTGAAAATGCGAATGTATTTGCTTGCATCATCATCGGACACATTCAACCAAAACTGGTAGAAGGCATAAGGGGAGGTTTTTTCAGGATCGAGCCAAACGGACCCGCCTTCTGTTTTGCCAAACTTGGTACCATCCGCTTTGGTGATCAATGGAACTGTGAGCGCAAAAGCACTTCCGCCGCCCATTCGACGAATCAATTCAGTACCGGTGACAATATTTCCCCACTGGTCAGAGCCTCCCAGTTGGATGCTGCAGTTCTGATTTTTCCAAAGATGGTAGAAATCGTATCCCTGAATCAATTGGTAACTAAACTCGGTAAACGAAAGCCCATTGCCATCTTCCAAACGTCTTTTGACCGAATCCTTGGACATCATGTAATTCACAGTGATGTGCTTACCTACATCACGAATAAAGTCCAAAAAAGTAAACTGGGACATCCAATCGTAATTATTCACCATAGCGGCTTTATTCGGTTGGTTTCCAGAAAAATCCAGGAATTTGGCAAGCTGATTTTGGATGCAAGCCACATTGTGATCTAGGGTCGCTTTGTCCAATAAATTTCGCTCTGCGGACTTGAAAGAAGGGTCTCCAATCATCCCTGTGGCTCCACCAACTAAGGCTACGGGCTGGTGTCCGGAGCGTTGGAAATGAAGTAGGGTCATTACCCCCACCAAGTGACCAATGTGTAAGGAATCTGCAGTGGGATCAAAACCCAGATAGGCTGAGGCCATTCCTTTGGAAAGGTGCTCTTCTAAATCTGGAGTCATGTCTTGGAGCATTCCTCTCCATTTCAGTTCTTGAATAAATGAATTCATGGTAGGCGGTTGGGGATTAGGCTACAAATATAAAGGCTTCAAAGTAGGAAGGAAATTATTGGAGCAATTCCAGAGCAGAACTAAAGCACTTTTGTAGTTTACTTTTTGGTTAACCCAGTTTAGCGATAAGGCTGACGAAGCATCTTTTCACAAAATCAAGTAGGGCAAGAAGAAAAAAAAGGTGCTTCCTTTCAGAAACACCTTTCTCTAGGTATTGAGCACTTAGGCTGTTCGTAACTTGATAATTTTAGTCGCATGCAGGAGCTTGACGATGGGATAGGTTGGGTCAAATTCATACCATTTTCCCGCGAAATTCGGTCGGTTGGGCAACTTGTG
>JAXISU010000222.1:0-4066 GCA_034680425.1 Cyclobacterium sp. | reverse complement strand
TGGGATTTCAGTGACGTTTTGTCTTCTGAATTTGGGTTTGAATTCTGTGGGCTCTTCGGTAGTGGTGGCAGCAGCGGCAGGTGCAGGAGAGTCGGTTTTCTCTTCTTCAGGGGACCCGGTTTCTACTACTGAAGGTTTTTTGTTGGGGAGTGCTTGTTCTGGGATGATGGCTTGTTGGTCAAGAATCGCATACACCAGTTCATCTTTTTTCAAAGTTTTGGAATTTTTCACTCCAAGTTCCTCAGCAATCTCCTTTAATTCAGATAAAAGTCTGATTCTGAGTTCTTCTATGTTGTACATAAAGAGGGGAAGAAATAATTAGATCGGTAAAATGTGGTTTTGGGATGGTGAATAATTTTCTGAGCGAAAAAGGTCTGCAGGAAAAGTTCAAGCCAAAGTGGGCCGAATGCTTTATTCACGTATTGACTACAATATTACTTGTTGAAGTTGGATTAAACAAATTTTTCTTTTTTCATCCGTTTCCAATCACTTGGGTCTTAATCAGCCGATTAGCTGCCGGATGATGGGAAGCGATTTGAGGGGATTGGGCTGAGCCAGGTGTTGTCCATGAAACGCCACCAAGTGATCTAGAAGTTTTCTCCTAAGGGGTAGGGATAAGGTGGAGGTAGGATGGTATCCCTGTCCTAGTAAATCCTTTAAATAGGGGAGCACTAGGTTGGTTTCTTCCGAATTGAAGGGATGGTGCATGCTTTCTGCCAAAAAACCTTCGGCCTCCTCAGGAGCGAAGCCGAGGTGCTTGGCATTTTCAAGTAGGAAGACGAGTGGAAAATGGGCCAGGCCTGTCTTCGGATCGTCTAACCTAGAAAGACTTTCGCGGAGAAAATCAAAGAGTTCTTCGTTTTGGTAGCCTTCGACAATACTCCTGCTGATCACCTCAGTAGCAAAAAGTGCCAAACTCGTGCGGGGCATATCAAAGGGAATTAGCCGTTGGGGAGTATTGATTTTTGCTTCGGAGATGCGTTGCAATCCGGTGTTTTCCTTGTCATACACGACCAGATCAAGCAGGGTCAGTGGTTGGTAGAGTGCAATTTTACTCCCTTTTCCAAGGCTTCTCACCCCATTGACGAGGTAGGCTTTCAGGCCGAGGTCTCGGGTAAAAATGCGGACAATGATACTCGTGTCCTTGTATTTGATATGGCTTAATACGATCCCACTCGTTTTTTTAAGCATGGCTGGTTTGGATTAACCCTGGTCCTCCTGAAAGCACTTTCTGCATCGGGCCTCGTAGCTGTCTTTTTCACCGAGCATTACTTTTTCCTTTGCTGCGGAAAGGCGGTAGGAGAATGCAGCCAAATCCCCACATTTCATGCAGATGGCATGCACCTTGGTCACGTATTCGGCAATGGCCATGAGTTCGGGCATAGGATCAAAGGGCTTTCCTTCAAAGTCCATGTCCAATCCGGCTAAGATTACCCGCTTTCCTTGGTTGGCAAGTAGCTGTACCACTCGTACAATCTCTCCATCAAAAAATTGAGCCTCATCGATTCCCACAACATCGCAAGTGCCGCTGAGCAGAAGGATATCTCCAGCAAAACTGACTGGTGTGGACCGGATGCTTGTTTCGTTGTGCGACACCACATGGGTATCGTGGTACCGTGTATCTACAGAAGGTTTGAAGATCTCAACCTGCTGCTTCGCCAGACGAGCACGGGTGAGTCGCCGGATCAATTCTTCTGTTTTGCCCGAAAACATGGATCCGCAGATCACTTCAATTTGACCTTTCTGCTCGGCATGTTTTCTACTGATGGGTGAGGGTTCAATAAACATACTTATTCGGTATAGGTCAAATGGGAAAATTTACTGGTTTCGGGTACGCGAAGGACCAATTCTCCCTGCAAAATACTCGCCTGACAGGCCAATCGTTCATTGGGAAGAAGTCTCTTCAAGGCTCTAAACTGAAGTTCTTGTGGTGTTTCTGGGCTTAAATGCTCTTGGCCTGCTAAGATATGCATTTTGCAGGTCGTGCATCTTCCTTTTTTACCGCAAGCATGCATCCAATCTATTCCATTTTCATGAATTAATTCGATAACTTTACGTTCCGTGTTTTCCGTTTCAATAGTTCGGTTTCCGAGATTTTGAATACGTATTCGGACCATGCCTTTGTTTGTTTTTGAAAACAATATCCACCTATGAGCGCTCAAATTAACGGCAATTATTTAGAAAAATATGCCACCTCCTATGCAGAATTGGTTTGTGATCAATTTTTCAGCACTAGACAGTTTATTACTGGACAGGAAATCATTCAATTGACTCCAAGCACTCAAGTTAATTTTTTTATCATCAAGCGTTTGTTTGAGTTGTGGCAAGAAGAATTGGGCAAATTGAAGTCTAGCCCCTATTTTGATTACAGAGATATCGCAGTCCATGAGGCCCTCACCCAGTTTATGAATGTGCTCTCTCGCCGGATCAAGGTGGAGCGACGCCATCTGGAAGGCATGCTTCAGGATGCAGTCCAAGAAGCCATTCGAGTGGCGACAGATCCAGTTGCCTTTTATCAAAATGAGTTGGAAAAAGCGCCTGCCGGAAAAATCAACGAGTACCTCAAAGAGAATAAAAAGTACTTCAAATGGAATGAGAAGTTAGTGACTTCCCTAATTGATAAAGCGGGAATCGTTCAGGATTTGGGGACCTTCCAACAGGCGATTGCTTCCAATTTTCAGGCCCTCGGTGGCAGCTTAGATTCTCCAAAAGAACTCTTGGCATCGATCAGTGCTACACTTTCATTTGACTTGGAGTTGTATTTGGGTATTGAGGCAGCAGCACCACACGTAGTTGAAGAAGAGGAAGAAGTTTTTGAGGAGCAAGAAACAAGTGCTGCGGTTGAGTCGAATGATGACTTCTATGAAGCACCGGAACCTGAAATTGATGAATACGAAGCATCGGAAGAGGAAGAAGTAGTGACTCCACCCGTAGAGCGAGTTGTGCCCAAGGTAGAGACTGTTCCTTCAGGGAAGGGCTTGGATGCTGCTCATTTGAAGGCCGTATTTGCTACAGAAACCTACAAAGGAATGAAGGGAATTTTGGGAGAACTGGCAGAAAGTCTCGCCCTCAATCAGCGCTTCATGTTTACCAAAGAATTGTTTGATGGAAATGCAGATTTGCTCCGACATGCACTTAAGTCGGTGGATGAGCTTGCTACCTTTGAAGAAGCAGTGGACCTAATCAATGCTCGCTTTGTATTCGAACTCGGATGGGATATCGAATCTGAGGAGGTTCATGAGTTTATGCAGCAGGTGTATCGGAAGTTTGTTCGCTAGTCTGCCTAGACAGCATGCAAAGGGCGGCAAGGTTTATTCCTTGCCGCCCTTTGTTTTTAGAATAGCGTAAAGATGCTAGATGGGCATCCGTTTTTTTACCTGTATCCAAAGGAAATCCCGTATGAGATTCAATCAAGGGAGATGTGGTTTGTGGACAGACGACTGTGGTCAATTATCCGTAATTCTTAACTGATTCTACCCAACTGAGTTGCTCTGGAAGAGTCAAGCTTGATGAAGATAAAAAGTAAGACGGTAAAGGACCAGAGCGAAGAACCCCCGTAACTAAAAAATGGCAGCGGGATACCTACCACAGGAAAGAGACCAACGGTCATGGAGATGTTGATTATAAAGTGAAAGAGTAGTATAGAAATTACACAATATCCATAGATCCTAGAAAATCGAGTTTTTTGACGTTCGGCCATGATGACCAAGCGATACAATAAGCCGGCGAAAAGACTGATCACCACAAAGCTGCCAAACCAGCCAAACTCCTCTCCAAGGGTACAGAAGATAAAGTCCGTGTCTTGTTCAGGGACAAAGTCAAACTTGGTTTGGGTACCTTCAAGGTAGCCCTTTCCAAAAAAACCTCCAGATCCAATGGCTATTTTGGATTGGGTCACGTTCCAGCCCACCCCTAGTGGATCAATGTCTGGATTGAAGAGTACCATGATTCGATTTTGATGGTGAGGAGGGAGTTTCGATACCACAAAATCGATGGAATAAATGTAAGCAATCAGTCCAATACCGATCAGGGAGAAGGCCAGAATGCGTTGCCAGGATTTTTTCCC
>JAXISU010000221.1:0-4095 GCA_034680425.1 Cyclobacterium sp. | reverse complement strand
GGGGCACGTTCGAGGCATGTTTGAGTAGCCCTACATTTCCTGCCATCAGCGTAGGCGCTGCAAAACGAAATACCTGCCAAAACGGAAAATTCCAAGGCATCACCGCCAGGATAATTCCCAAGGGCTGGAAGATGACCTGTGCTTTTTTTTGGTCAGGAAGGAGGATAGTTTCAGTGGGTAAAAATTCTGCGGCCCGCTCTGCATAAAATTCACAGACCAGGGCACATTTTTCAATTTCGGCGCGTGATTCGGAGATTACTTTCCCTACTTCGAGGCTGATAAGTTTTGCCAATTCCTCTTTCCGAGCACGCAATAGTTGAGCGAGTTGGCGAAAAAGGTATGATTTTTCAGGAAATGATTGTTCCTGCCAAGAATCAAAGCAATGTTCTGCTAAGGCAAGTGCCTGTTCAACTTCCGCTGGAGTTGTGGGTGAATATTCCTGGAGGATTTCTCCATTCCAGGGATTGATCGAACGAAAGGAACTCATTTTTCAACTGCCTTACCTGCCTCTTTCCAGGCATTAATCCCGCCTTCCAGCATGTAGACGTGTTTGAATCCCATTTTTTGCATCGCGTCTGCAGCCTTTCGCGTGCGACTGCCCGAGCGGCAATAGAGCAAATAGGTTCCTTTTTTGTTTAAACCAGCCACCTGAGAAGCAAAATCGGGGCTCAGAAAATTAACCGTGGTGGCATCAGCCAAATGACCTTCGGCTACCTCCTCTGGGGTACGTACGTCGATGATTTTCGATTTCTTTTTGGCAGCCATTTTTTCAAATTGAGGAATGGAGAGCACCTGAATGGAATCTGGAGCTGTTGTTTGTGCGTAGCCTTGGAAGCCAAGTAAAAAAAGGAGGGCGAAAAGAATGAAGGTGTTTTTCATCGAAGGATTTGGTTATTGCGGAAACAACTGCCTAATTGATTCGAAAATTTACTGCTTTCTCCTCAATATGCCGCTAAAGATTGGATTGATTTCGGATTCCCACAGTTACTTAGATCACCAAATCGGTGATTACCTACAGGAGGTGGATGAAATTTGGCATGCTGGAGATGTGGGCGATCCGGGAATCCTGGAAATTTTACCTAAAGGAAAGCGGCTTCGAGGAGTTTTTGGAAATATTGATGACCAAGCGGTTCAAGAACTATTTCCAGAATGGCATGAATTTGAATTAGAAGGGGTAAAAGTGGCCATGACCCATATTGGAGGCTTGCCGCCGCGCTATGCCAATGGAGTCAAGACAAGGCTGAAGTCGCAGAAAGCGCAACTTTTTGTCTGCGGGCATTCCCATATCTGCCGAGTGGAATTTGACCGGGAAATCAACTGCCTGTACATAAATCCGGGTGCGGTTGGGCAGCATGGATTTCACCAGATGCGTACGCTCTTACTTTTTGAATTGGATGCCGGAAAAATCACCAATCTCCGCGTCGTGGAGTTGGGGAAAAGAGGAAAAATTACTTCCGGCTAAAACCAAAAATAGCGGCCAGAGCCGCTATTTAATATCTTCAGAAAAAGATCGAATTATTTCTCGAAAGAAGCCTTGATAGCCTCCACGTCAACATTTTTGATCACAGGCTTCGCGCACAATTGCTTGATTTTGATCACTCGTCCAGTCTGACCTTGTCTTTTTCTTTTCAGTTTTCTTTTAAGCGTAGTAACACCCATGGTCGTATGTAGTTAAATTTTTTGATTTCGAAACGGATTGCAAAAGTATATAAACTTATCTTTTCTGCCTACAAATCTTTTGATTTTATTCTTGCCTTTCCAAGAGATGCTTCCTTCATTTTGGGAATTTTGGGTAAATTTGAGTTCAATTTTGAAAAATCACCATGCAAAAGCCTAGCCTTCCCAAAGGAACACGCGATTTTGGTCCGGTTCAAATGGCACGAAGAAATTACATTCTAGATGCCATCAAGAATACTTTTCAGCTCTTTGGGTTCCAGCAGATCGAAACTCCATCCATGGAAAATCTGAGTACGCTCACAGGCAAGTATGGTGACGAAGGGGATCAGTTGCTTTTTAAAATTTTAAATAGTGGAGATTTTTTGAAAGACTTGGCTCCAGAAGATTTAGCCAAGGGTTCTGCTTCGAATTTGACTAAGCTTTCCGAAAAAGGGCTCCGCTATGATCTGACGGTGCCTTTTGCCCGCTACGTGGCCATGAACCGCAACGAACTTTCGTTCCCATTCAAGCGCTACCAAATTCAGCCCGTTTGGCGAGCAGATCGTCCACAAAAAGGCAGGTATCGGGAATTCTACCAATGTGATGCCGATGTAGTGGGCACTGAAAGTTTGTTATGCGAGGCAGAAATCATCTTGATGATCAGACGAGTATTTGCCAAACTTGGGCTGAAGGACTACGCCATTAAAGTAAACAATCGAAAAATCTTGACCGGCATTGCTGAAGCCATTGGCGAGCAGGGTAAAGAAGGTCCGCTCTGCGTGGCTATTGACAAATTGGATAAGATAGGTTGGGAAAAGGTCAAGGAAGAGCTGCTTCAACGAGGATTTGGAGAAGCTTCCATGCAAAAGTTGCTTCCCCTTGTGGATTTAGCCACTGGAGTAAAGGAACGATTGGCTGTCTTGACCCAATTTCTTAGCCAATCCCCCATTGGATTGCAAGGAGTGCAGGAGTTGGAGGAGGTATTTCGCCTGCTCGAGCAGCTAGGTACCAATTTGGATCATGTGGATTTTGATCCCATGCTAGCCCGAGGATTGTCGTATTATACAGGAGCCATCTTTGAGGTAAAGGTAAACGGAGTGTCCATCGGTTCGGTAAGTGGGGGAGGACGATACGATAACCTAACAGGGGTTTTCGGCTTGCCGGGTGTACCTGGGGTTGGCTTTTCCTTTGGGGTAGATCGCTTGTACGATGTATTGGAGGAGTTAAACCTGTTTCCAGTAGACAGACTTGCAGGCACCCAAGTGCTTTTGACGCATTTTGACCAAGCAGGATTTGACTATGGATTACGCTGTTTGACCGCCTTGAGAGATGCGGGGGTGAAGGCTGAACTCTATCCAGAGGTGACCAAACTCAAAAAGCAACTCGAGTATGCTTCCAGAAAAGAATTGCCTTTCGTAGGAATTTGTGGAGATGAGGAAATCGCATCGGGTACGCTTATGCTAAAGAACTTGGCGACGGGTGAGCAAGAGGCCCTGAGTTTAACCGATGCCATAGCGAAGTTGAAGGGTGCTGAATAAGTGCTAAACCAAACAAGTGCCTCCTCAGGGTGTTTACTAAAAAATAACTACAGCAAGATATGTTTGATTTCATGAGCATGATGGGCAAGGTAAAAGAAGCCCAAGCCAAAATAAAAGAAGCGCAGGCTAAACTGGTGCACTTGAGAGCAGAAGGGGAGTCAGGCGCGGGTTTGGTGAAGGTGGTCGTGAGTGGAGAGCGGAAGGTGCTCACCATGGAACTGGATGAGTCCTTACTCACTCCTCAAGATCGAGAAATGCTGAGTGATTTGATCGTGGCAGCTACTAACAAAGCCATGGAGGCCATAGATGAAAAAATCAAGCAAGAAATGAAGGCCGCAACCGAAGGGATGATCCCTTCTATTCCAGGAATGGACTTAGGTAATTTGTTTGGATGAAACCTTGCGCGATCGTTCTACTCAATTACAACGGAGAAACAGTTTTACCTACTTTTTTACCTTCCGTAGTAAACCATAGTTCCCATGATCTATGGATGATAGACAACGCCAGTACTGATGGTTCCTTGGACTATGTGCGCCGCGAGTTTCCGCAGGTAAACCTGATTTTGTTAGAAATTAACCATGGTTTTACCGGGGGTTACAATTTCGGACTGGAGCAATTGCGTGGACAATACGCCTACTTCATTTTAATCAATACAGATTTGGAGGTAACTCCGGGTTGGGACCGAGGGCTGCTACACTTCCTTGAGGAGAATGAGTCCTATGCGGCAGCTCAACCGAAAATTTTGTCTTGGAAGGATAATTCCTACTTTGATTACGCAGGTGCGGGGGGAGGATTTCTGGATGCTTTCGGCTACCCCTATTGTCGGGGGCGGATTTGGAGTCACTTGGAGCAGGACCAGGGTCAATACAATGACAGCTTAGAGGTAGATTGGGCTTCGGGT
>JAXISU010000220.1:0-4105 GCA_034680425.1 Cyclobacterium sp. | reverse complement strand
TGGGTTCAAGCCCCAGTGCATGTGACAGGCATTACGGGTTCAACGGGTGCTGGAAAAAGTCTGTCTGCTACCTCGCATTTTAGTTATAGAACAGGAAATATTTCGGTATACAAGTTGTTTACCCACCAGCACCTCAAAGAAATCAACCAAACTTTCAAGCAGTTGAATCCTGCAATTCAGTCGGATATTCTCTTTGTTCCTTACCGAGGTAATTTTACAAGAGGGATCTGGATTACAGCCTATTTCCCCTTCACTGGGACCCAAGAAGAAGCTTTGGAAGCCTATATCCAGTTTTATGCTGGATCGGCTTTTACACACATTTCAACTCAAGACCTCGATTTAAAGCAGGTCGTCAATACGAACAAATGCATCCTCCATCTACAAGTTGAAAAAGGACAGTTGGTGGTGTATGCAGCCCTAGACAACCTACTGAAAGGTGCTTCTGGGCAGGCGGTTCAAAACTTTAATCTTGCCTTTGGCTTGGATGAGAAAATGAGTTTGAACCTAAAATCAATCGCATTCTAAATTAATCCAGTTCCAAAAATCACTCATTTAGATCCTAGCTGATGAATTTATTCGACGTCTATCCCCTGATTCCAGTTACCCTAGTGAAAGCCGATGGATGCCGCTTGTGGGACGAGCAGGGCCAGGAATATTTGGATTTGTATGGAGGACATGCCGTCATCTCCATTGGACACAGTCACCCACATTATGTGGAGCGCATCAGCGAGCAGGTGAAGCAATTGGGTTTTTATTCCAACTCCATTCAGATTCCCTTGCAACAGGCTTTGGCAGATAAATTAGCGGAACTATCCTGTTTGCATAGCTACCAGCTTTTCCTGGTGAATTCTGGCGCCGAAGCAAATGAGAATGCCTTGAAAATGGCCTCATTTGTAACCAAGAAATCAGGTTTTATTGCATTTTCTGGTTCTTTTCATGGTCGTACCTCTGCTGCAGTAGCCCTGACAGACAATCCCAAATTAGTAGCTCCCTGCAATGCGCGAGAAGATTTTCATATTCTTCCTTTCGGAGATTTGGAATCAGTTGAACAAGTACTTTCTACCAATGCAATTGCCGGAATCATCGTGGAAGGAATCCAGGGTGTCGGAGGTATTCAGGTGCCTAGTCCTGAGTTTTTACTTGGTCTTTCACGACTTGCAAAAAAATACGAGGCCAAACTTATCTTGGATGAGGTACAATCTGGCTATGGCAGAACAGGTCGCTTTTTTGCGCACCAGTGGGTAGATGGGCTTTATCCAGATCTGATTACCATCGCCAAAGGCATGGGCAATGGATTCCCAATTGGTGGGCTTTTGCTTTCGGAAGAGTTTAAAGCAAGTTATGGGCTACTAGGAACTACCTTCGGAGGCAATCACCTGGCTTGTGCCGCGGGCCTAGCCGTATTGGAGGTGTTGGAAGCAGAACGATTGCAGGAAAAAGCATTAGAACTAGGAGAGCGACTGATGATCGAACTCCGAACCATTCCTGGAGTCGTGGCAGTACGAGGCAAGGGCTTGATGATCGGTTTAGACTTAAATCAGGATGCTGGACCCATTCGATCCCTTTTGGTATCCAAATACAAGATGTTTACCGGTTCAGCTGCAGGTAAAGAAACGATCCGTCTCCTCCCTCCTTTGACCATAGAATGGAATCAACTAAATTCGTTTGTAGTCGCTTTAAAGGAACTATTGAGTAGCGAAACCCATTAACTTCTCCTAGCTATGAATCATTTACCCAATTTGAATCCAAAGAACTCGGTCAAGAATTACTGGATCTTGCTGCTGCTTACAAAGCAAACCCAAGCCTACATGCCCGAAAAGGTGAAGGAAAAAGAATTGGTTGTATTTTTTTGAATCCCTCCCTCCGTACCCGCGTATCTACTCAGATTGCTGCACAGCAGCTGGGTATGGAAGCCATCGTACTCAATATGGATAAGGAAGGCTGGGCACTTGAAATGCAAGAAGGCGCTATCATGAATAAGGGTACCGTAGAGCACATCAAAGATGCTGCAGGGGTCTTGGGTTCCTATTTTGATATTTTGGCCCTGCGTGCTTTTCCTTCGCTAACACAGAAGGAAGAGGATGTCACTGACTTCGTTCTTAATCAATTTATCAAATACAGCGGTATCCCGGTAGTCAGTTTGGAATCTGCGATTCGTCATCCCCTACAGAGTTTGGCCGACCAGCTCACCATTCAGGAATTATCCAAAGGCAATAAAAATCCCAAAGTAGTGCTCACCTGGGCTCCACATATCAAAGCCATCCCCCATGCTGTGGCCAATAGCTTTGCTGAATGGACCTTGGGAATGGGACATGATTTGACCATTTGCCATCCAGAAGGTTATGAATTGGATTCAGCATTTACGCAAGGCGCTAGAATAACTCATGATCAAAGTGAAGCCTTACAAAATGCTGACTTTGTGTATGTTAAAAATTGGTCAGCTTTCAATGAATATGGAAAAATTCTATCCACAGATGAGCGCTGGATGCTTACTGAAGCACACTTGAAGAATTCCCCGGAAGCTAAGGTCATGCACTGCTTGCCAGTTCGTAGAAATGTAGAGCTATCTGATGAGATTTTGGATGGTCCTCGCTCCTTGGTACAGCAGCAGGCCTACAATCGAATCTTTGCTGCGCAAGCTGTACTTAGTAAACTTCTCGGTTAATTTTTTTTACTTTGAGAAACCTATGAAAATCTCTATCATCAAAATCGGCGGAAATGTAATTGACTATCCAGAGAAACTGGATGAGTTTTTGAGCATTTTTGCCAAGGTTCCAGGACCCAAAATCTTGGTTCATGGTGGTGGTGTGATGGCTTCTCGATTTGGTGAAAGCATGGGCATCATGCCCGAAATGGTGGATGGACGTCGAATTACGGATAAGGACACCTTGGATATCGTAACCATGGTCTATGCCGGCTTGATCAACAAAACCGTGGTAGCCAAGCTTCAAGCCCTCAAAGTAAATGCATTGGGATTGACTGGAGCAGATGGAAACCTCATTCGATCCATCAAGAGACCTGTCAAAGGGATTGATTACGGTTTTGTAGGGGATATCCAAGAAATCAATACCGAGCTTCTCCAGCAATTGCTACAAGTTGGACTACTTCCAGTGATCAATGCGATTACCCATGACCAAAAAGGTCAGCTACTCAATACGAATGCTGATTCCATAGCCTCTGCCCTAGCCACAGGCTTGGCTCTTGAGCACCATGTGGATTTGTATTTCTGCTTCAACAAACCCGGTGTATTGGTGGATGAAAAAAATGAGCAATCCATTATTCCATTGATCAACGAGGATATTTACAAAGAACTCCGTAAGGAAAATGTGATTCATTCCGGCATGATTCCCAAATTGGACAATGCCTTTGAAGCCTTGAAACAAGGGGTGCAGCGTGTTTGGATTGGTAAAGCAGAAAACTTGCTGATGGCCGTAAAAGGCAAAAAAGCGGGAACCATCATCGAACGACAACGATACGATTTGTATTGATGGAGGCGCTCAAAAATGAAGCCATAGCGCTTCTCAAGCAGTTGATCGCTATTCCATCCTTTTCCAAGGAGGAAGAAGGAACTGCTGAAGTAATCCAACAATTTTTATTCGCTAAAGGAGCATCTCCTCATCGACAGGGCAACAATGTATGGGCCTTTGCCTCCTCATTTCAAGCGAATCTTCCCACTATTTGGCTCAATTCCCACCACGATACGGTGAAGCCAAATACAGGCTATTCCCAAGATCCCTTTTCACCCATCGAAAGAGATGGAAAGTTATTCGGGTTGGGCTCCAATGATGCGGGAGGTCCCTTGGTAGCCATGATCGCTACCTTCTGCTACTTTTTGGAAAAAGAATTACCCTTCAATTTGCTACTAATAGCCTCAGCAGAGGAAGAAATATCAGGACCTAATGGAATCAGTAGCCTCTTAGAAATACTGCCTCCTGCTGAACTAGTTGTGGTGGGAGAACCTACCCAGCTCCGATTAGCGATTGCAGAAAAAGGATTGCTCGTGATTGACGGATCAGTAACTGGCAAAGCTGGACATGCCGCACGGGAAGAAGGCATTAATGCTATTTATTTGGCCTTGGCTGATTTGGAAAAAGTCAAAGACTAC
>JAXISU010000219.1:0-4109 GCA_034680425.1 Cyclobacterium sp. | reverse complement strand
TTCAGTTTCCAAGGCTTGCGACTTGAGTCGGAGAATTTCTCCGCTTGGCAATAAACCACTTTGACTTCGGGACGCGCGGTAAGGATAGCCATCCCCTTTTCGATGTAGGTAACAGAAATCAGGTCATCACCGTCCAGGGGCAAAATGTATTCCCCTTGAGCTGCCCTAATGCCTACATTACGGGCTTTGGTGACCCCGGCATTGGCTTGGTCGAGTACCCGAACTTCTGGATGCTGGGCTTCCAATTCCTTCGCAATTTCCAAAGAGTTATCCGTGGAGCCGTCGTTGATGATTAGCATCTCGAGTGGGCGGTAGGTGGAGGCAAGCGCGGATTGGATGGTTTCCTTCAGGTAAATCCCCTGGTTGTAGCAGGGGACAATGACAGAAATCAATCCTGGGGTCATGCGTTAAAAAAGGAAGCAAATTCACCCAGCGGCTTTTGCAAGGCCAGAGTGTTGGGTCCAAATTTTTTCAATTGGTAATTCTGCTCTTCCAACAATTGCAGGCAGGAAGCATAATCCGCGGCATTCAAGCCCACATTTTCAAAGATGATGGCCTGTGGTCGGGTCTTGGGGATGTCAAAAATTCGAATGACCTCCAAGTCGTAGCCTTCCGCATCGATTTGAAGCAAGTCAATGTGCTGCAAGTTGTAGGTTTGAATGAGCGTAGCTGGTGCGATCACCTGCACGTTTTCGTGGCTGATCCACTGGCTTTTGTCGGCCGGGATTTCGATGCCAAAGCGCTTGCAGTTGGAGGCGACGATGCCGTCTTCAAAGGCCTGTTCAATTTTCTCCTTGGAAAAGGAGGCTAGGCCAGTTGCCCAACGCATGGACGAAAATCCCACTTTGTAGATCGGCTGGGTGCCGTCTTTTTCTCCAATGGCGGCGCAGAGTGGATGGATGCCTTTGTTTTTGGCATAGATTTTTGTGAGAAACTCGTGAAATACGTCCGGCTGTGGTTCCAACAGCACACCTTTCCAATCGTCCCGTTTGATAAACTTGTGGATGGGATCGTGGGTGATTCCATCGTTGGCGCCGATTTGTACTACCGTAAAATTCCCAGGTTTAGACTTGGAGTACTGGCTCAAAAAGTCAGACAAACTTCCTTTTTTAGGATTGTAAAAATTCCTGTAGAAGCCGATGAACAAGGGATTGTTGGAGGCACTCATGTTGAAACGAACCATTTTCCAGCGCTGCTGAAGGTTTCTTTTCAAGGACTGGAGTGGGGAGTAGTTCGTAGCCATAATGCGATTGGGTGGAGGTACAAAAACCTCAGTTCAAAATTACCATTTTTTGTGAAACTTGTGGGCTCTTCTGAGCTCCCGCATTTTGGTTACCTTTGGAGCAATAAATCAACTGCCAAGCATGGTTAGAAGCCTGGTCTTCTTTTTTCTTTCCTTTTTCCTGACAGGAATGCTAGCTGCCCAAAGCAAATGGGACAGCAGCTTTGTGGCGGAGGAACCTGAGGTGCTTGTGCTGCGGACCTATTTATCTCAAAAATACACGGGACTCAACTTCCCAAGTGAAGACCTTCGCTACCTGCCCGATAGAGGGATGAATATTGGGTTTGGGATGAGCTACAAAAAATTTACGCTCAATGTGGCGATTCCTTTTCTTTTTTTGAATCGAAAGATCGAGCCGGAGTTTCCGCGATTTTTTGATTTTCAGGGGCATATTTATCCGAGAAACTGGGTCATTGACTTTTTTTGGCAGGATTACAAAGGATACCGAGTTCCTGATGGGGTAGGTGCGGAGAACCCCTACCTACGTCCTGACTTGGAGGTATTTAAAGCGGGGGTGCATGCCAATTACATTTTTAAGGGGGATAAAATCTCCTTGCCGGCGGCGGTGCATCAGTCTGCGGTTCAAAAAAAGTCAGCCCTTTCTCCCCTTGTGGGGTTTGAATTTTACCGCTTACAAATAGGAGCGGATTCCTTGATCTTCCCAACGCAGCTTTCGCCCAAGCAAAATTACCAAAGTGCAGATTTTCTGCACCTAGGGCCAAATGCAGGTCTGATTGGTACGTTGGTGCTTGGAAAAGGCTTTTTCGCTACCGGGAGTTTTACAGGAAATCTAGGGGTAGGATCTACCTGGAATTCAGGATCGGCCGGATCAAATTGGAACCTGAGTTGGGGCTACCATGCACGTGCCTACCTGGGTTACAATGGGCCTCGATTTGGGGTGAATGTGAACTATGTGTACAAAACTTTGGCACTGCAGCCACTGGAGGATTGGACGCAAGGAGTGCAAACGGGCAACTATCGCCTCGTCCTAGTTTACAAACTCCGACCTTCTGAAAAGTTTGCCTCCACTTTTTCAAAATACAATCCAGCTAGAATATTTTCAAAGTAGGGCAGGAGAGTGGCGCGCAAAATTTTAACTTTGGGCTTTCACTAGACACCTCCCTCATGAACGATCTTTTTGGCATTCAGCAGTCTTTAAAAAATCTTGGCATTCAGGAATCCAATTTGGGTTCTTCCACCGGTACCACCTGGCTCGATTCCGGAGCCGCTTCCCTGGCATCTTTTTCCCCTGCCGATGGCAAAAAAATAGCATCCGTGCAGTTGGCAACCGAGGAGACCTACGAGGCGGTGGTCGCTCAGGCTTTGGTGGCCTTTGAAACCTGGAGAAATGTGCCTGCACCCAAGCGTGGCGATATCGTCCGAGAGATTGGCAATGCCTTGCGCGAGGTAAAAGCAGATTTGGGCAAGCTGGTCTCTTACGAGATGGGCAAATCCTACCAAGAAGGTTTGGGTGAGGTACAGGAGATGATTGACATTTGTGATTTTGCGGTAGGCCTATCGCGACAGTTGTATGGCTTGACCATGCATTCCGAACGTCCGGGTCACCGCATGTACGAGCAGTGGCATGCGCTTGGGGTGGTGGGCATTATTTCGGCCTTCAACTTCCCGGTGGCCGTATGGTCTTGGAATACCGCCTTGGCTTGGGTATGTGGCGATGTGTGTTTGTGGAAGCCTTCCGAAAAAGCTCCGCTTTCGGCCATTGCCTGCCAGCACATTGTCGCAAAAATATTTGCCCAGCAGGGTTTGCCGGAGGGGATTTCCAACTTGATCGTTGGGGATGCCTCGATTGGTGCATTGCTTTCTCATGATTCCAGAATACCATTGGTCTCCGCCACTGGCTCCACCCGCATGGGCAAGGCAGTAGGTAAGGCCGTGGGTGAGCGACTGGGTCGTTCCTTGCTGGAGCTTGGGGGCAACAATGCCATCATCATCACCGAGCATGCCGATTTGGAGATCGCAATTCGCGGCGCCTTGTTTGGAGCAGTGGGTACAGCAGGACAGCGCTGCACGACTACCCGACGCTTGATCGTACAGGAAAATGTATATGATACCGTAAAAAATCGACTAGCCGCTGCTTTTGGCAAGTTGGTCATCGGCAATCCTTTGGATGAGAAAAACCATGTCGGTCCCTTGATCGACCAACAGGCGGTGGAGAACTACCTTGCGGCCATCGAACAGGTAAAAGCAGCTGGAGGAAAAGCCGTAGTCGAAGGAGGAGTGCTTTCAGGAGCAGGCTATGAATCGGGCTGCTACGTGAAGCCAGCCATCTACGAGGCAGAAAATCACTTCGATATCGTGCAGCACGAGACCTTTGCACCCATCTTGTATTTGATCAAGTACAGCACACTTCCTGAAGCTATTGCCTTGCAGAATGGAGTGCCGCAGGGGCTTTCTTCTGCCATCATGACCACGAATATGCGCGAAGCAGAAGCCTTCCTTGCCGTTTCTGGATCTGACTGCGGCATCGCCAATGTCAACATCGGTACTTCGGGAGCAGAGATTGGGGGTGCTTTTGGGGGTGAGAAGGAAACAGGTGGAGGACGCGAGTCAGGCTCCGATTCCTGGAAGGCCTACATGAGACGGCAAACGAATACCATCAACTACTCTACCCAGCTGCCACTAGCCCAGGGGATTAAGTTTGAAATATAATTTTTGTCAACGGTTGACGGTCCACAGTCGACGGCCAATTAACTAAAACTTCAAATCTTGTTTTAGTTTTAAATTATTTAAAGATTAGAAAATTACACTAGAATTAGAAAGCCTTCCATGGATAACGGAGGGCTTTCTTTTTAACCTACCCCGCCCA
>JAXISU010000218.1:0-4131 GCA_034680425.1 Cyclobacterium sp. | reverse complement strand
GCTTTTTTGTTTATGGGGTGTAGCGTAGCCCAGCATCGCGTCCCCGAAGTCCTTCGGGGCGCGTCCCGCAGGATTGCGGGAAGGTCGTAGGTTCGAATCCTGCCACCCCGACTTATTTAAAATTAACTAAAGCCAGCAAATACTTGTTGGCTTTTTTGTTTCTGGGGTGTAGCTTAGCCCAGTATCGCGTCCCGCAATGCTGCGGGAAGGTCCCAGGTTCGAATCCTGCCACCCCGACTTATTTAAAATCAACTAAAGCCAGCAAAATACTTGTTGGCTTTTTTGTTTATGGGGTGTAGCGTAGCCCAGCATCGCGTCCCCGAAGTCCTTCGGGGCGCGTCCCGCAGGATTGCGGGAAGGTCGTAGGTTCGAATCCTGCCACCCCGACTTATTTTTTTTATTTTTTCTCCTTTGAAATTTTCCTCCTTAAGATTTTCCAAAAGTTCTCCACACCCTCATTTACAGGTACGGCGTCGCTCAGTAAAAAGCCAAATGCTTTCAGGTTAGTACTTTGTTCCAGTGTGATTTTTAACACCCCCACCAAAGGAATAAACAATACCATTCCCGAGATACCCCACAGCCAGCCCCCTAGAAGAATGGCTAAAATCACTGCCAAGGCATTGACTTTTACCTTAGATCCCACTACCAATGGGGTGATCAGATTATTTTCCAAAAGTTGGATGCCCCAAAGACTCACAAATGTAAGAAAGGGATAGCCCAAACTATCCGTAGTCAAGAACACATAGGCTATCGCAAAAACAGAGGAAAGGAAGACCCCGACGTAAGGAATCAAATTCATGATGGCAATAAAGACGGCGAATAGGATAAAAAATTTGACCCCAATAAAATAAAAAAATAAGCCAGACAGCACGGCCACAATACCCGTAACCCTAATTAACCCTGCCAAATAGGATTGAATCACTTGTCCAGAATCATTTACCCAATGCAAAATAGCTTGCTGATTCTTAGAAGTATATCGTACCAGAAATTCAATAAAGAAATCCTTGTAATACAACAATAAAAACGTGTACAAGGGTATAATTCCTATCAGGGTGAGGGATTTGCCTGTAGCAAATAATGTCTCATTCACATCGAAAAGCTGAAAAATAGAACCCACATCCGTAGGTGAATGGGATTCCATCCAGCCCTCCCCCATCAGTAAATTCACCTGATCTGTGTAGCGAGCCAACTTCCCCTTGATATTTTCACCTATCTCTGGGATCTCACGAATCAAGCCAAACACTTGATTCAAGAGCAGGTAGAAAACTCCAAATGCGAGAATCGAAACCAACAAAATACTGAGCCCAACGGCAAACCCTCTTGGGAAACGCTTTCGCTCCAACCAAGAAGAAATAGGATACAAGGCAAAGGCAAAAAATACAGCCCAGAGTAAAGGAACAAAAATGAAAGCCCCTTCTTTGGCTACGATTGCGCCCAACACTAAGGCTAAAAGAAGGTAGGCAAGATGTTGAATTGATTTCATTCGGTCATCCTGATTTTGATTTGAGGTAAGTTAAGAATTAGGCACATGAGTTGGAAGCTAATTGCCTTAAATTCCTATAAGTAGATTTTTTCATGTCTAGTTGCTCCAAGCAAGGAATGTCAGAAATCAGCGAATTGAGAATTAGCAAAAAATTAATCCTTATTTTTGAAAAGGTACAAATCCAAAAAGCAGGTTGGAAAGATCAATGATCTTCTCTCCTATTGTACCTCATTAACAAAGTAACTTCTAGTTCGCATCAACCTATGAAAAACTTAGCCTTAGTCCTATTTCTTTTTTTACCAATCCTTGGCTTCACCCAAGCGAAAGTGGACACCATTTCGGTCTATAGCCCGTCCATGAAAAAATCCCTCAAAGCGGCTATTACTTTCCCCTCTTCTTACCAAAAGGGTCAAAGCCACTACACTGTAGTTTACCTGCTTCATGGTGGTTCAGGAGCGTATTCAGATTGGCATCAAAAAGTCACCGAAAAGGATTGGTCAACCGCATGGCAGAGGAGCATGACCTCATCATCGTCACTCCGGGTGTAGGCCCTGCTAGCTACTATTACGATAGCCCCCTTTTGGATTCAGTTCGCTACGAAACTTACATGATTCAAGAATTGATCCCTTTTATCGATCAGCAATACCGAACCCTGGCAAAAAAAGAATCTAGAGCCATTACTGGGTTATCCATGGGAGGTCACGGAGCGATTACTTTGGCGGCCAAGCACCCAACGCTATTCGTAGCAGCTGGAAGTATGAGTGGAGTCATGAACATTGATACGGACCTATGGAAGGTGGGCGAAGACTTTAGAAGCCTAAGGAAAAAGGGGCAAATAGAAATGCTCGGCGCAATCAATTACCAAGCTCCAGTATTCAGTCCGTATACCGCTGTAGGCTTAGTAGATCAACTTAAAAATCAAAAAATTCACCTAATCATCGATTGTGGGGTGGACGATTTTTTGATTGAAACCAACCGACAAATGCATTCGCTTTTGATGGAAAAGAAAATCGCTCACGAATACATTGAAAGACCTGGTGCCCATACCTGGCCTTATTGGACTGAGGCCTTGCCGGTGCAATTTTTCTTTTTAACTAAATACCTGCAAAGAACTCCTTGATCGCAAAGAATAAATCAATTTTCGAGCCTTCATCAATTCATTTAACTTTACCTCCCAGTTTTCGCTTACATCCTCATGTCTCAGTTTGACCCCATTCGCCCCTATTA
Source organism: Cyclobacterium sp. (assembly GCA_034680425.1). Lineage (GTDB taxonomy): Bacteria > Bacteroidota > Bacteroidia > Cytophagales > Cyclobacteriaceae > Algoriphagus. The sequence continues at coordinate 1,421 of JAXISU010000218.1, read as the reverse complement.
CGATGCAGAAGTAAATGCTGCCATTCGAGAGATTGTGGACGACAGCATGCTAGCCGCCATGATGCAGTTTACCTTTCCTGAGGACCTGAACCGTTCCTGGAAAGATCAAATGAAGCACACGCACTCACTTCGCGATTTTCAAATCAACTTCATCTACCCCGCTGTAAAGAAAGTTTTGGAAATGAGTTCCGAAGGCCTGACTGTTGGAGGATTTGAACAATTGAAACCCAATACAGCCTATTTGTTTATTTCCAACCACCGGGATATCATCCTCGATACCTCGATACTGAATGCCTGTTTGTATGAAAACGGTTTGGTGATGACCACCTCCGCCATTGGAGACAACTTGATCAAAAAGCCTTTTCTTCACATACTATCCAGACTAAATCGGAATTTTGCCATTCGAAGGGGCCTGAGCGGAAGGGCTTTATTGGAAAGTTCCATACTCGTGTCCCAATTCATTCACAAATCGCTCTTGCGCGAAAATAGATCGGTGTGGACAGCCCAGCGGTAAGTAAGAACCAAGGAGGGAAACGACTGTACCCAAAAGGGGTACTAAAAATGCTTACCCTGTCAGAAAGAGGCAGTAATCCTTTTGGTTTTTTTGAAAAAATACAGGTAGTACCAGTATCTATTTCGTACGAATACGATCCGACAGATTCCTTAAAAATTCCTGAATTGATTGCGAAAGCCAAGGAGGAGAAATATGTAAAAGGGGAAAATGAAGACTTTATCACCCTCTTGAGTGGTATCATGGGACCCAAAAAGCGAATTCATATCCAAGTCAACAAACTACTGGATGAGGAAATTCGCCAGCTCAAAAAACAGGAACTTACTCAAAACGAAAAATTGAATCAACTAGGAGAACTCATCGATCGAGAAATATGGAAAGGATACAAACTTTGGCCAAGCAATTACATCGCCTTCGATATTCTTTACAAGAAAAATCAGTTTACAGATCAATACAGTGCCGCAGAAAGAGAAAGTTTTGAGAAGCGCCTCTCGCAAAAGGTAAACCCAAGCAATCCTTTGGAAGTAGAAAACTTCCTGCGCATGTATGCCAATCCTGTGGTAAATCACCTAGGACTTTAATTTTTGAAGAACCCTACTCGATTTGTGATGGCTAGGCTGTTTGCCTGAATTTTTTGCCTTCTTTGGTATTGAAAAAAGAAGCTTTCCTCAAAAAGGAAATAAAATGTAGCAGAGAAATCCGTAGTTTAGGAAGTAAACTTTTTCTGCAATGAAAAAAACGGTACTCCTCTTTTGCATCTCCCTTCTCATCTGGAGTGGAAGTCATGCGCAAACCACTAAAATCGCAGTAGGGCATATTCAAACTCCATTAGGCGAAATTTGGATAGAACTAGATGATCGCACGCCTAACCACAAAAAAAGTTTTATCCAACTTGCGGAAGCAGGATACT
>JAXISU010000217.1:0-4165 GCA_034680425.1 Cyclobacterium sp. | reverse complement strand
TGATGGTGGAAATACAAAGAAATACTTGGATAAAGCCAAAGACAAGAACGATCCTTTCCGTCTAATGGGCTTTGGACACCGGGTGTACAAAAACTTTGATCCTAGAGCGAAAATCATCAAGAAGGCTGCAGACGAAGTGTTAGCCAAACTTGGCGTGAAAGATCCAGTCCTTGATATTGCGAAGGAACTTGAATATGCAGCCTTGAATGATCCGTATTTTGTAGAGAAAAAGCTATATCCAAATGTGGACTTCTACTCTGGCATCATCTACCGTGCATTGGGTATTCCTACCGACATGTTTACCGTAATGTTTGCCTTGGGCCGTCTACCAGGCTGGATCGCACAGTGGAAAGAAATGACCGAAAAAGGCGAGCCTATCGGAAGACCTCGTCAGGTATACACTGGTGCAATCGAACGAGATTACGTAACCATGCCTAAGCGATAAGCCAACTCATTGGCAATTTAAAGCAGCGCCTTTTTTCTTTTCTCTGTCAAACTGACTGAATCGAAAGAAAAGGCGCTGTTTTTTTACTTAACAGAAAATATACCCTAAGACTTTCTAATACGATGAATCCAACAACACTTGAGGAAGCAGTAGCACTCACCCAAAAATTCACCTCACGCCCTTCCAACGAGGAATTACTTCGCCTGTACGGATTGTACAAGCAAGCCACAGAAGGAGACAATGAAGAAGAACGTCCTGGAGGATTTGATTTTAAGGCTGCCGCCAAATACAATGCTTGGCTGATGCTCAAAGGGAAGTCAAAGGAGGAAGCCAGCACAGCCTACATCGAATTGGTCACCGAACTATCCGGGAAATACCTCTAAAACTCACTCAGCCCTGAAGCAATTTCAGGGCTTCTTTTTTTCAAAATATTTGGCCAAAATACTTCCTAAGATCAATTGCTGCAAGTGGTACAGCATCACGGGGAGCAAGACAAGTCCCAAGATCGCCGAACTTGGAAACAATACTTTCCCCATAGCTACCCCATGTACCAAGGACTTGGTCGATCCACAAAAAAGTGCAGCAATCCGATCCTCTCGTGAAAAAGAGAGCAATCGAACCAGAATAAATAGGATACCAAATACAAGTAATAGGATGCACAGCATAAAAAGCGCTAATCCTCCCAAACTCAGCCAGGAAAAGGAAGTAAATAATTTTTGTGAAAAGGACTCCGAAAAAGTGGTGAATACAATGGAAAGAATCACCGTTTGATCCAAGTATTTCAACCGGTTTAAATAGGGCTTAATCTTGGGAAACAAAGACCGATGCAGGAATAATCCCAAGAGCACCGGCAAGACCACTTTGAAGGACAAATCCACGATGGAAGCCCAAAGATCCAGTTCACCCGCTACCTCCCCTCCTGCCAAACGCATCCATATCGGAGTTAGCACCACTCCTAACAAACTGGAAACACTGGCATTAAAGATTGCTGCAGCTACATTTCCACCCGCAATAGATACCAAGACCACCGAGGCACTGACTGTGGATGGCAAAGCACCTAGGTAACTGATCCCCAAAGCAAAATTTGGATCCAATCCAGGAAATAAAGAGACAACCCCCATCACCAACAAGGGAAAGCCCAAATAAGTGGTCAGTTGGATCAAGGCATGCAATTTCCAATTGCTCAAGCCTGTACGAAGTTGGTTAGGATCCAGCTTAAGCCCATAAAAAAAGAAGAGCAAGGCGATGCCTACTTGAATAAACGGCTTCCAGGGAATATTGGATTCCGAGGAACCGACTTCTGGCAAAAGGGCTGCTAATCCAATGGCTGCTAGAATACCTAGCAAAAATCCATTGAGGCCGACACGAGCCAACAGTGAAGCCAGTTTGGTTTTCATTTACTCAGGAGCCGTTTGAAATTATCACAGAAAATAGCCGTAGCAATGGCTACATTGAGGGATTCCGCTCCACCAAAGCTGGGAATGGTGACTTTATTGGTTACCCATTTTTCCACTTCTTTCGATATCCCTTGGGATTCATTTCCCAACAAGAGCACGCCTGGTTTTGGATCAGTAAGTTGATGGATGGAGGTTCCCTCTAAAAAAGCACCATAGACGGGCATTTCCCAATCTTGAAAAGCCTCTGCGAGTTCCCCATAGTAGAACTGTACTCGTGTAAAGGAACCCATGGAGGCTTGAATCACTTTTGGATTGTAAAAGTCTGCAGTATGAGGAGAAAAAATCAATTTCTGGATCCCATACCAATCTGCAATTCGGATGATGGTACCCAGATTTCCCGGATCGCGCACCTCATCCAATGATAGGATAAGTTCTTCTTTACCAGGAACAAAGGCTTGATTTGGTTTCATGTGAACCACCGCAAGCGCAGCATCGTTGCTTTGATACTGCCCTACCTGCTCCAATTGATTAGGCGTCACCTGGAGCACTTCCACTCCAGCCCCATCCACGAGTTGTGCATATTTGCTTGCAAACTCCTGGGTGATCAAAAGTAAATCCACCTTAAAATCGGATTGAAGAACTTCAACCACACTTTTTTCACCTTCCACAAAGAATTTACCCGACTCAGCGCGGTATTTTTTTTGATGTAAGGATTTTATAAACTTAACCGTATTTTTGCTTAGCATTCCTCCTCCAATTCGAACTTGAAATCTTTCAAATATATACTTTTTCTCAGTCTACTCTGGTTTTGCCTTAGCTGCTCTTTGACCAGAAATTTGGAAGAAGGCAGCTATGTGGTCTATGACAATGAGTTGATCGGAGTAAAACAAGCAGATACCGATGCACTTACACTACTTTTAGAGCAGGAACCCAATACTCGATTTTTAGGAACCTCATTGGGCGTCATGCTCTATCGATTTGGAAATCAATTCTACGACAGCAGCAAAGTAGCCGATAAACGAAAGGAAACAAACGATAGACTTATTTCGCTCCAATCTACCAGAGATTCCGTAGGCAATGAGTTGATTTACAAGCGAAAAGAAGAAAAATTAAAACTTCGCCTCGAAGGTCTAGACAAAAAATTAGAGTATGGAAATACGCTGATGCGAACAGGAAATCCTGTCGTGTTATTGGATAGCACCTTGGTTGAAAAGTCCAGAAAAAACATGAAGGGCTACTTGATCAATCATGGATTTTTTGATGCAGACGTAAATTTCAGCATCGCTACAAAAAATAAGAAAGCCTTTATCGCCTATCAAATTGATGAAAAAGAGCCCTATATCTTGGATTCTGTATTTACCCGTACGGATAATCCTGCCATTCAGGGTCTAATTTCGGATTTTTCATCCAACTCTTTTCTAAAGCAGGGACAGATTTACAACCAGGACGACGTTGGGGCGGAGCGAAATCGGCTGGAAGAACTCTTGAAAAACAAGGGGTATTACATGTTTTCCAAGTCTTATGTGAATTACATTGCCTACCAAGATACTGCGGCGAAGTCCATTCGGCTAGAACAGGTAATTCAGAAACCTACATTTACAGAGAGTCACCAAGTCTACACCCTAGACACCATCCGGTTCCGGATCAATCCTCCTACCGATGAATACGCTGATCGGCAAATTCAAACCCAGCACCAAGGGATTGATTTTTCCTTTTACAGAGATCGCTATTCCCCAAAAATCTTGGCTTCCCGCATTCAATTGCAAAAGGGAAAGCCCTACAACAGAACTGATGCACTGGAGACCCAGCGCTTGATTAATAGCCTTGACCTTTTTCGGTTTGTCAACATCACCTTTGATACGCTAGGAACCTCCTTGACTGCACAGATTTTTACGCAGCCCAACCAGAAATACCAATTGACCAATCAGTTGGGGATGACCATTACCGAACAACTTCCCGGACCATTCTTTAGTACGGCTTTGCGAAATCGTAATTTCTTTAGAGCCGGAGAACTTCTAGAACTCAATTTTCGAGCGGGATTAGAGGGGGTTGCATCAGCGACTGGACAAGGCGTTTACCAAAGTAGTGAGATCAATACCTCACTTTCAGTAATTTTCCCCAGGTTCCTGATTCCATTTGCGCCCAAGACGCTACAGCAATTTGGAAAATACAATCCCAATACGCGCGTTCAATTTGGGTATTTGAGTACCAATCGTCCTGAGTACAAGCGAAATGCTATCAATGGACAACTAGGCTATACCTGGGCCACACGCAACAATCGACAGTCCTTTACCATCAATGCAGCGGACATCAGTTACATCCG
>JAXISU010000216.1:0-4177 GCA_034680425.1 Cyclobacterium sp. | reverse complement strand
GAACTAAAAATTGAATTCTTCAATGACCAAAATCAACTCATCCGCTGGTTCTCTACCAAAGGAGTCAATGGAGATACACTGAGAGTTAAGCCTGGATCAGGGGAATTCAACTGGAACCTACGTGGAGAAAACGCAGAAGGATTTGATGGAATGATCCTTTGGGCAGCTAGCCTAAGAGGTCCTAAGGTGGTACCTGGGACTTATAAAGTTCGCATGACCGTAGACGGCCAATCCCAAGAGCAAACCTTCAAGGTCCTAGCAGATCCGCGCTACGAATCCACACAAGAGGACTTGGAAGCTCAGTACAACTACTTGTTGGCTGTGCGTGACAAACTCACTGAAACGCATCAGGCAATTAAGTTGATCCGTGTGTACCGCACTGAATTGGACTCACTTACAACCAAGCCGGAGAACCTTGACCAAATCAAAGCAGAAATGCAGGCCATCGAGGAGACCCTCTACCAGACACAAAATCGCAGTGGACAGGATCCGCTCAACTTCCCAATCCGATTGAATAACAAGTTGGCTCACTTAACTAGTGTGGTGGGAAGTGGAGATTATCGACCTACTGATTCTTCGGAGGAAGTACGGAAGGAACTTACCGAACAAATTGATGTGCAACTGGCCCGATTCCGAAAATTGGAGCGGGAACAAATCTCTCGAGTACTGAATATCGAGGAGATGAAAACGAAGTTGGAAAAGAAGAAATAAGCAAATGGCCCCGTAGGTACGGGGCCATTTTTTTTAGAAAGGTTGGTAAGCTAAGATTTGCTCCAAAAATAGTTTGGCACTGCCCGGTGAAAGGAGCAGAATACAAACTATCCCGAAAATGGCACCATAGAGGTGTGCATCGTGGTTGATGTTGTCCTGTCCTTGCTGCCCCTTGACATAGGAATAAATCAGAAAGAAGCCACCCAAAAGGAATCCTGGAAGACAGAGTAATCCAAAGAGGCAAATGTCTGAAAGAGGCATCAGGATGATGCTGGCAAATACTGTTGCAGAAGTTCCCCCAGATGCGCCTAAGGCTTGGTAGTAACTATTGCCCTGCTGCTTCAAATAGGTAGGGATATCGGCAATCACGATCGCGGCGAGGTAAAATCCCACGAAAATCAAGCCTCCTAGCTCTAGTCCAAATTGAAACTTAAAAAAGCGTTCCACTACCCCTCCAAAAAAGTAGAAGGTAAACATGTTGAACAAGAGGTGCATGAAATCCTTGTGGATGAATCCAGATAGGATAAAGCGATCCCATTGGTTTCGCTGCTTGATTCGGTAGGGGATAAACATCCAGCGATCCAGCAAGGCAGGGCGATTGAAGGCAAGAATGCTGCTGAGTGCTGTTACTCCGATGAGGAGCGTAGTCAAAGAAAAATCCATTGGCTCCTATTTTTCGCGATGCATGAGTTCTTGGGTGACCCCAAGTAGTGCCGCGTAATAAGTTTGGTCCTTGATCTGTAGCGCTTCCAGTTGTTGAAATCCTTTTTCAAAATAGGATTGCATCTTCTTTTCCGTCAGGGAGCGAATGCCCAGTTGCTCGTAAATACCTTTGACAGCAGCTACTTTTTCTCCTTTGTCAAATTGGGAAAGACCCAACCAGTGTTGCAGTTCCTCTTTTTCCTTGCCCTTGGCCAGTTCCAAGGCCTTGAGGAGTAGGAAGGTTTTCTTGTTGGAAATGATGTCGCCTCCTACCTGCTTGCCAAACTTGGCTTGGTCTGCATACACGTCCAATAAATCATCTTGGAGTTGGAATCCCACTCCGATATTGACACCAAAGTCATAGATACGCTGCACATCCTCTTTGGAAGCTCCTGCTAGCAAGGCCCCGAGTTGGAGTGCGAGCCCAAGGAGCACGGCAGTTTTCAAGCGAATCATGTGGATGTAGTCTTCTTCGGCTACGGTCTCGTATCCTTCAAAGTTCATGTCCAACTGCTGTCCTTCACAGACCTCTGCAGCCGTCTTGTTGAATACCCGAATGACTTCGGGAAGTAGGGCCGTCGGTGTAGGAAGTAAAAGGTCATAAGCCCGAACGAGCATCACGTCTCCAGAAAGGATGGCGATATTGGCATTCCATTTTTCATGGACGGTAGGCTTCCCTCTTCTAAGGGGGGCCTGATCCATGATGTCGTCGTGCATGAGCGTGAAGTTGTGAAAAACCTCTAGTGCAGCAGCCTGACTGAAGATATCTGTTGGGTTTTTGCCATACATCCCGTAAGCCAAAAGGGAGAGCAGGGGACGAATCCGCTTGCCACCCAATCCCATGATGTAGGTGATGGGATCGTACAATTCCGCGGGAGAGGCGCCAAAAGAGTGGCCGCTAATGTGTTCTTCTAACTTAGTTAAAAGCTCGTGGACGAGATTTTTTTCTGTCATGGTCTGCAAATTCCAAATCGATGGTTCTTCGGTCGATATCTGTGTTAACTACACGAACCACTACTTTGTCTCCTAAAGTGATCATTTTTTTTGTTTTCGATCCAATCAAACGCATGTTGCGCTCGTCAAAATCGTAGTAATCGTCGTCCATGTCCTGGACACGAATCATCCCCTCACACTTGGTTTCGGTGATTTCCACAAACACGCCCCACTCCGTCACGCCACTTACAATGCCGTCGTAATCTCGATCCTCCGCCAAAGACATGAACTCCACTTGCTTGTACTTGATGGAAGCACGCTCTGCATCTGCAGCTCGCTTTTCCCGCTCGGAAGAGTGGAGGCATTTTTGTTCCCAGGAATTCGCTTCAGGAGATTTACCTCCCTCGAGGTAGTGCTCGAGCAAGCGATGCACCATCATGTCAGGATACCTTCGGATGGGAGAGGTGAAGTGGGTGTAGTGCGCAAAGGCAAGTCCAAAATGCCCCTTCGGTTCGGTGGTGTACTTTGCCTTCGCCATGCTTCGAATCGCCAATTGCTCCAATACATTTTGCTCGGGCTTACCCTGAATCTCATCCATCAGTTTGTTGAGTGCAGCAGAGATTTTCTGCGGCTGCGTGGTGTCCATCGCATGGCCAAAGCGCTTGGCAAAGCCAGAGAAGGTCTCCAATCGATCCAAATCTGGGCTATCGTGCGTTCGGTACACAAAGGTGTCCATGCCCTGATTTTTGCGAAAAATGAATTCGGCTACATACTTATTGGCCAAGAGCATAAACTCTTCGATGAGCTTGTGAATGTCTTTTCGTTCCTTCACAAATAAGCCTAGGGGCGTCCCTTTTTCATCCAGCTTAAACTTCACTTCCACCGTTTCAAAGTTGACGGCCCCATGATCAAAGCGCTGCTTCCGCACTTTTTTGGCGAGGTTATTCAGGAGGGTTAGCTCCTGAAAGTAATCTCCCGATTGGGTATCGATGCACTCTTGTGCTTCTTCGTAGGCAAATCTGCGATCGGAATGGATGATGGTTCGGCCGATCCAATGGCTCACCACCTGGGCTTGGGGATCTACCTCAAACACACAGGCAAAGGTGAGTTTATCTTCCTTGGGACGTAGCGAACAAAGGCCATTGCTCAAGCGCTCCGGAAGCATGGGAATGGTGCGGTCCACCAGGTACACTGAAGTTGCTCGGTTGTAGGCTTCTTTTTCTAAGGCTGTTTTGGGCTTCACGTAATGCGTCACATCGGCGATATGCACTCCGATTTCGTGATTGCCATTTTCCAGCTTTCGGTAGGATATCGCATCGTCAAAGTCCTTGGCATCAGCAGGGTCAATGGTGAAGGTCAGTACCTCTCTAAAATCTTTTCGCGCCTTAATTTCTTTGGAAGAAATCTGATCTGAAATGGCATTGGCTTCGGCATCGGCTTCTTTCTCGTATTCGAAAGGAAGGCCAAATTCCGCCATGATGGAGTGGATTTCTACCTCATGCAGACCTGCTTTGCCGAGTACACGGATTACTTTTCCTGTAGGGTTCTTATCGTCCTCTCGCCATTCGGTCAATTTGACGATTACCTTCTCGTTGTGTTGAGCTCCCAATAATTCTCCACGGTGCACAAAGATGTCCTTGTGCATTTTCTTGAAGTCGGGTACCACAAAGGCAAAGCGAGGGGAGATTTCTACTCGGCCCACAAATTCATCTCGGCTGCGCTCTAGGATTTCCAATACACGACCTTCCGTTCTACCGGTCTTTCCTTTGACCGGAAATACCATCACCCGAACCTTGTCTCCGTCTAGCGCATGCTTGAGGTCGGCATCTTT
>JAXISU010000215.1:0-4178 GCA_034680425.1 Cyclobacterium sp. | reverse complement strand
AGCCTTTGTAGCGAGAGGGAGATTTGAACCTGCCTGCGGCAGGCAGGCTCCCGTCCGCCGCGGCGGATATGAATCCAAGCTCTTAATGAAAAAAGGCCTCCCAAAAGGGAAGCCTCTGTAGCGAGAGGGAGATTTGAACTCCCGACCTCAGGGTTATGAATCCTGCGCTCTAACCAACTGAGCTACCTCGCCATTTTCAATCTAAATATTCTTTGGAGTTGAACTCCCGTCCGCCGCGAAGCGGACTTGACCGCCGAGGTGGTTATGAATCCTGCGCTCCCCGAAATTCTTCGGGACAAGCCAACCAACTGAGCTACCTCGCCAAATTTCTTTTTTCGTTTTTAGGGATGTTTCGGATTATTGGTTATCTTCCAAAACATCTTTTTTCTTCCTTTTCACCCAATCCAGAACGGAAGGCGCCTCAAAGGATCCCAAAACGGAATGCAAATATGAGGGCTTGTTGGCTGAAATGCAAATTGAGAAGAACTTTAGAAGTGAATTAATTCGGAATTTTCCTACCAGAATATGTCTACAAACCAATTTGTTGCTGATTATCAATTAAATGCTTCCAAAAAAATAGTCTATGCCTACTTGAGTACTGCGAGTGGATTACAAGAATGGTTTGCAGATGCGGTACGAATTGATGAAGACAAAAACTTCATCTTCAATTTTGACCAAGAAGATCATTTTGCAAAACAAACCACCTTGAAGGCAAACCTTCACATCCGCTGGGATTTTTTTGACCCCAAGAATCCAAACAATGGAAAGGAATCCTTTATTGAATTCAAGTTGGATGAAACGGAACTTACCCATTCCCTGTTTTTGAAAGTTATTGATCAATCTGATTTTTATACGGTAGATGAGCTAGAAGGGATCTGGGAGGGGTTAATTTCTAAGTTGAAGCAGATTATTGGTGCATAATTCCCTTCCCTAGGTGACTAAATTCAGCGAGAAAATCCCTTACTTTGTTCGGATTTCAGCAGATGAAAAAACTAGATAAACTTGTTCTAGGCTCTTTTTTAGGCCCATTTTTACTCACCTTCTTGGTGGTGGACTTTATTCTGCTGATCGTCAATATGTTAAAATACTTTGACGAGATTTTCGGGAAGGGCTTGGGCTTTTGGATTTACGCAGAACTTATTGGCTATTTCGTGATTAGCATTTCCCCAATGGCTTTGCCCTTAGCGATGTTGCTTTCCAGTTTGATGGCTTTCGGTAATTTGGGAGAGCATTTTGAATTGACGGCGATCAAAGGAAGTGGGATTTCTCTCCTTAGGGCCATGCGGCCCATTGGCATTTTTGCTATAGGATTGACGATTTTGGCCTTTTTATCAAATAACTACCTGGTACCCAAAGTCAATCTCAAGACCTTTTCCTTGCTTTATGATATCCGAATGAAAACTCCTTCACTGGATATAAAAGAAGGAGTGTTCTATTCCGGTATTCCCAATTTTAGTATCAAGATCAATCAAAAGTTGGATGAAGTTCGACTGAAGGATATTTTAATCTACAACCATGCTGAAGGTCAGGGTAATCTTAACGTGACTATGGCTGATTCGGGTCGAATGGAAACCTTCAACAACGACACTTACATGAGATTGACGCTCTATGCTGGGGAAAGCTACAAAGAGTCAAGGTCTACCCGAGGAATTTCGGAAGCGCCAGTAGAATTTTCACGAACAGCTTTTCAGGAAAACGTGATGGTGTTTGATTTGTCGGCTTTTCAGCTCAACCGAACTCCAGAAAATCAGTGGTCGACAAATCGTGCAATAAAAACCATTGAAGAAATTCGGCATGGATTGGATTCCCTTCACTTAATCGTGAATGATTTAAAGTACCAGAATTTTATTACGGCAGCTAGCATTTATCCTTTTTTTACCAAAAACAGAAAACTAGACCCAGCCCCAGAGATTCTAGTAGAAAAAGCACGATTTGACACCCTAAGGAGGATCCAGATTCTTAAGGAACAGGCAATAGAAGATAGCATGAATTCTGTTACTCGTGAAGTTGTGGCTGATTCAATCTCATCGGTTACTATCGTTGATTCGGCAGTGGAAAATGGTTCCGTGGTGATTGCAACCAACCAACCTGATTCGGGTGTTGCTATTCGAAAAAAACTAGATGCAAAACGATTGGGTTTTTCTGATTCTAGCGCAACTCAGAATGTCCAGGTGGATTCTACAGCTATTCCCGTTGAAAAGTACGTTATAAAATTCAGAAAGGAGCCGTTAACAGAAAAGGAAAAAGCATTGCTTGATTCTATGTTTTATGAACGAGGCTACATCAGCAATGCCTACACGCTTGCTCTGAACAATGCACGTAACCTCAAGAATTCATTCAATGTCAAATTGAGCCAGGTAGATGGGCAATTGAGAGAATTTCGCCGCTACGAAATCGCCTGGTACCAGAAGTACAGCCAGGCGATAGCCTGCTTAGTCATGTTTTTGATTTGAGCTCCTTTAGGTGCCATCATTAAAAAAGGTGGTCTTGGGATGCCTGTACTAATTTCCATCTTGTTTTTCATCCTATTTTACATGCTGACTATCACAGGGGAGAAGTGGGCAAAAGAAGGAGTAGCAGATTCATTATTTGGAACGATATTTTCTAACCTTTGCTTGTTGCCGTTTGGTTTGTTTTTCCTGAGGCAGGCCAGAAAAGATGCACGTTTGTTTGAATCTGATTTTTATGTGGGCATCCAAAAAAAGGTGATGAATTTTTTCCTAAGAAAGCGGTCCATTTGACTTAATTCTTTTAAAATTGAATTTTAACGCTTACCTTTGTCCATATTTTACAAAATTTAGCTAAACATGTATTTAACACCAGAGAAAAAACAAGAGTTGTTTAAAAATCATGGACGGTTAAAATCTGCTACAGATACAGGATCTCCTGAATCACAGATTGCCCTCTTTTCACACCGTATCCAGCATTTGACTCAACATTTGAAGTCAAACAAAAAGGATCACTCCTCTAGATTGGGATTGATGAAATTGGTTGGAAAGAGAAGAAGTCTTCTAGACTACCTCCATAAAAGAGAAATCGAGCGTTACAGAGCAATTATTGCTGAGCTCGGAATCCGTAAATAATTCGAGAGTAAGGTTCTCTTTGGTGAGAACCTTACTTTTTTCTTTTTTAGCTGCTGACCACTTACTTTTTATTACGAAGTTTAATTCTACACGTTTATATGTTACCAAACTTGATCACCAAGACCATCACTTTACAGGATGGTAGAGAAATTAGTATTGAAACCGGAGCTTTAGCCAAGCAGGCAGACGGTTCAGTTGTTGTGCGGATGGGGAAAGCGATGCTGTTGGCTACAGTAGTTGCTAAGAAAGATGCTTTAGAAGGAGTAGACTTTTTGCCTTTATCTGTTGACTACCAAGAGAAATTTGCTTCCTCAGGAAAAATCCCAGGTGGATTTCTGAAAAGAGAAGGAAAGCTTTCCGACTACGAGGTACTCATTAGCAGAATCGTGGACCGAGCAATCCGTCCTATTTTTCCAGATGACTACCATGCGGACACGCAGGTGATGATTACGTTGATGTCTCACGACGAGGAGGTACTTCCAGATGCGCTTGCAGGTCTTGCAGCATCAGCCGCTTTGTCAGTTTCTGATATTCCTTTCAATGGTCCGATTTCAGAAGTTCGCGTAGCAAAAATCGATGGAACTTACGTGATCAACCCGAAGCCGGCAGATTTAGCGAAAGCTACTTTGGAGTTTATCGTTGCGGGTTCTTTGGATTTCATTTTGATGGTAGAAGGTGAAGCTTCCGAGATTCAAGAGGATGAAATGGTAGAAGCTATCCAATTTGCCCACGAAGAAATCAAAAGACATTGCCAAGCCCAAGTGGAATTGACCAAATTGGTGGGCAAAGAAGTAAAGAGAACCTATAGCCACGAGAAGAGCGATTCAGCGCTTTACGATCACATGAGAGCAGCGACTTACGATAAGCTTTTTGCTGCTGTAAATCGTCAAATCGCAAATAAGTCTGAGCGTGCAGCTTTGGTGAAAGAAATTAAGGAAGAATATGTAGGCAGCCTAACCGATGATCATGGATTTGAGACTAGCTTAATTGGTCATTATTTCCATAAAATCCACAAGGAAGCAGCTCGTAACCTTACTTTAGAAACTAAAAAGCGTTTGGATGGTAGAAATCTAGACGAAATCAGACCGATCTGGT
>JAXISU010000214.1:0-4181 GCA_034680425.1 Cyclobacterium sp. | reverse complement strand
CACTTGCACCACCACTGGAGCGGTACAGTTCGCCTCCAATAACGCCACAAATGCCCTACGCAAGTCGGGCATGCCATGGGCATTGCTACTCGACAAAAGAAGGACGGTATCTTTTCTGGTTCCTACCAAAGAAATGGCTTGATCGATATCCTTTGTGCTTACGGCTAGGAAATTAAGTTCTTGGTGAACTTCCGTCGCATTTTGAAATTCATGAATTTGGAATAGGGGAAATTTATTTAATTGATCACCCATAGCTTTCCAAATGGAATAGTTCTGGATCTCCTTCATCCCATTCGGAAGCATGAAGGGAATGGGATTGGCACCCGAATAAATAAAATCGCAACCCTGATCATTCATTTTCCACTTGTCCAATTCAGGCAAGTAAAAGTGTCCCACAGCCTTCATTTCCCGATCGGTAACTTGCGAAAGCGCAGAAATATCCGCAATTACTCGGGGCACATTCTGTCCTCCAAAATTGTATACTTCAGTTACTTGACGCTTGGTGTATTCAAAAGGATGGATGGGATAGGATGCTAGGGGTGCTATCGGCGCATGCGCAGTTCGTGACGTATAGCGGTCAATCAAAGCACGTGCTACCGGTGCTTCAAACTCAGGGTCCTCGGTCAAGGAAACGCGTACGGTATCTCCTAAGCCATCTTCCAAAAGTGTTCCTATGCCTACGGCCGATTTGATTCTTCCATCTTCAGCCTCGCCCGCCTCGGTTACCCCTAGGTGCAAGGGATAGGGTTTGAAACCTCCTTCATTGAGTTTTTGAACCAGCAAGCGGTAGGCTTGAACCATTACCTGCGTGTTGGAGGACTTCATGGAAATGACGATCTCGTGGTACTTTTCGTCTTCGCAAATTCTGAGAAACTCCAAGGCTGACTCCACCATTCCTAGCGGAGTATCCCCGTAACGACTCATGATTCGGTCTGACAAGGAACCGTGATTGGTGCCAATACGCATGGCGGTACCATGCTCCTTACATATTTTGATCAAAGGCAAAAAACGCTCCCGAATCCGCTCCAACTCCTCGGCGTAGGAGGCGTCCGTATAGTCGATGACTTCAAATTTCTTTTTGTCGGCATAGTTGCCCGGATTGATGCGCACTTTCTCCACAATTTTGGCTGCCAATTCAGCGGCATTCGGCGTGAAGTGAATGTCTGCCACTAAGGGCGTATTGTATCCGCGCTTTCGTAATTCCTCCTTGATATTTCGCAAGTTCTCCGCCTCTTTGAGCGAAGGCGCGGTGATTCGAATCAGCTGACATCCCGAATCAATCATCCGGATGCACTGCTCCACAGAGCCTTGCGTATCCATCGTGTCAACCGTAGTCATGGACTGCACGACGATGGGATTGTCCCCACCAATGATCACATCACCTACCCGTACCGGAATAGTTACTCTCCGCGAATACTGGGTTAAACTGTTGCAATAACCACCATCAAAAGGCTTCAATTGAAATTCCATAGCTTAAATATCTCCTAGTTGGGGACGAATAATTAGTTCTTCAACAACAGCACTTGGGGAAAGGTTATACGCTCCCCAAACTGAATCTGCCACATCCTCTGCATTCACGAAACGAGTGGCGGGCAAATCCACTCCTGCCCAGGCATCGGTTAGGGTAGCACCCGGTAAAATCGAGGTCACTTTGACTTGATGCGGTTTGAATTCTTCACGGAAACACTTGGTCATGCCCAGCATCGCCCACTTGGACACGGAGTAGCTCCCGCCATTGGCATAAGCGGTGATGCCTGCAATAGACCCAATACTAAAAATATGCCCAGATTTGCGTTCCATCAGTGCTGCAGCAAAGGCACGAGTCAGGTAGTAGGCTGAATACAAATTGGTCTGTATCAAAAATTCCAAATTTCCGTCGGGCTCCGCATGCAAGGAACCAGGAAGAAAAAGGCCCGTATTGTGTACGATCACATCGGGAATACCAATAGCCTTAACACCAGTTGCAAACGCTATCACCTCCTCCTTTTTGGAAAGGTCCGCTACAAAGGTGTGAACGCTGCAGCTTGGGTATTTTGAAGCAAGAGAAGCTCGCAAGGCGGCTAAATCCCCTTCATTCCTAGAACAGGTGAAGATGTCAAATCCTTCCTGGGCAAATCGCTCGATGATCGCTCGACCGATTCCCTTGGTACCCCCACTCACTAGGATGCTTTTTCTCATTTGTTTCGTTGCTTAATAGTTAGTGTAACAACTATTTACTTCAGACAAAGTTACATTTTTTTATGAATTGATTCGTAGGCTTTGTGTGGTTGAGGTAGCGCGCATTTTTGGTTGATTTTTTCCAAAAGAAAAAATTTTACCGCCGCTTAAATCTTATCCGTCAGCAAGGGAAAAGTGAGAAAAAAAGTACTGCCCTTGCCCACTTCTGTTTCAAACCAGATTTTACCTCCCGCAGTTTCTACCCCGCTTTTTGCGATAGCCAAACCAAGACCTGAACCCTGACTTTTGGTACTAAAGTTGGGAATAAAAATCTTATCTCTGAGTTCCTCAGGGATCCCCTTTCCATTGTCAGAGATTTCTAAAAACACAGCTCGATCGGACAACCAAAGCCAGATTCGAATTTGTGGCTTTTTCCACGACTCCACGGCTTGCATGCCATTGATGATCAAGTTGGAGATCACTCTCCCAAAAAGTTTGTCATCTCCCAAAATGGGGATTTGCTCGGTATAGGAATCATCCTGAAACTCCAATTCCATCCGCTTATCGGTTTTAAAGAGCTCCAATACCTTAGACAACACCTCTTTGAAATTCATGGGCTCATTGTTGGGGAGAGGCATCTTGGCAAAGGTGGAAAAGGAAGAGGCAATTCCACTCAAGGCATCTACCTGATGAATCAGGGTTTCCAAGGACTTTTTTAACTTATCCGCATCTTCCAATTTCCCTTCTCGCTCCAAACGCAGCAAATGCTGCAAGGTAAGTTTCATGGGCGTAAGTGGATTCTTGATCTCGTGAGCCACCTGCTTGGCCATCTCGCGCCAGGCGGTTTCCTTCTCATTGGAAGCTAGCACCTTTTTACTAGCCTCTAATTTGTAGAGCATCTGGTTGTATTCGTTGACCAAAAGTCCAATCTCATCCTTAGAAGCCCAATACATGGGTTCATTGTCCTCCAAATTGGTAGCCTTCAGTTTTTGGGTCAGCAATCGGAAGGGAAGAGTCAAGTTTTTGGTTACCATAAAGGAGATGATCAAAAACAGAATGAAAATCACCACAAAGGCATTGAACACACTCCCCAACACATCTGAAATGAGCGCATTCAATTCCTCTTCAGATTCAAAAAAGGGTACTGCAATCACCGCATTTCTCGCCGTAGTCGACTGCGATGGAATAGCCAAATACACTGCCTGGTAGTTAAGTTTTCCCACTTGCTCTTCCAAAAGCGCCTCTGTCCCCTTTTTCTCCACCAAAGCAGCCATCGCTCCGGGATGCATCAAATTGGATAATAACTTTTTATCAAAAATGGGGGCTCTACTCGAGGTGAGCAAGGAACCCTTCTGATCGTACACGTGAATATCCGTCCCAACCGTGGAAGCTAGGGCATTGACCTCCTCCGTAAGCGAATCACGATCTAATGCGGCTACTTCTTCATCTCCAAAGAAACTGACCAAGTTTCCTTTGATTAGCAATGCCTTTTGGAGGTACTGTTCATTAAGGTCTTCCTTGTAACTCTGAGAAAGCAAGCCCGTCGTAATGATTGAGATGATGAGGATAGGAAAGAAAAAGGCAAAATTCAGGTAGAGCTGAAGTTTGGTCGAGTAATTAAACTCAAATTTTCTATACCCTTGCAACAAAACAGAAACCAAAATGGAGAAAAAAGTGAGCGAAACAAAGACCACAAAAAATAGGGAAAGCGTTCCGAAAAACTGTTTGATCGAGGTGGAAGGTGAGGAAAGTACCCAGAGTTCTTCCCCATTTTTTATTCCCAAGTGCTGATAACCCAAGACCTCCACTCCCCTTTCCATCATGGCAGTGCTTTGAAGCATGACTCCAATCTCCTCTTGGAGGTAATTGAAGTTGCCTGAACTTCGAATTAGTTCCCCTGATCTGAACACTGCAAAATCAAAAGGGTCCTCCTCCAATTTTTTCGCATACTGCTGATCCAAAAGCAAGCGAGGGTAGGCATTGCCTGGTTGAATACGCTGCTGTTTCAGCTCTAAATAGATAGT
>JAXISU010000213.1:0-4199 GCA_034680425.1 Cyclobacterium sp. | reverse complement strand
GAATTCATCCAGTGAAGCTTTGGAGTTTCAAATCCATGCTTCGGACGGTTTGCGATCAACTCGGAAACAGCTGCGGGCAATTTCTTTTTTAACAACTGTCTCAGATAGTTTTTTGACTGAAACAAGTTGTTGTTAAAATGGGAAGATGATTTAACTACTTCTTCAACCAACTGATGATCCAGAAATGGGGTGCGGGCTTCCACGCTACAGGCCATCATCATCCGGTCAGTTTTGACGAGTAGGTCGTCTGGCAACCAGGTCAGCAAATCGAGCATCAAACTGGACTCAAGTTTACCTGATGTTTTCCCGAAGTGCTGAAGGAAGCCATGAAATTGTTCCGTGTAATCTCCGGTATTTTTTAAAGAATCGCTTAGGTAATTACGACTTAATTCCGGACTCAAAATGGAAGTCCACCGGGAAACCCCTGTATCGTAGTTGAAGGATTCAATACTCTTTAGTTTATTCCTGATCCGGTCAAATTTTTGAATTCCCAGGCTCGAAACAAGTGCTAACAATGCATTGGCCCCAGCAAAGGGTAGCTTTCCGAATTGGTAAAAATATTTTTCGTAACGGTAATGATCGTAGCCATGAAACAGTTCATCTGCACCTTCTCCTGAAAGGACTACTTTAACATGCTGAGAAATTGACTTCGCAATAAGGTAGGTTGGTATAATGGCCGAATCGCCAAGGGGCTGATCGGCATGATAAATCGCATCTGAGAAATCCGCCACTGTAATATCTCCCAGCCTCAATTGGACAAGATCGAGGTCTAGCGATGCTGCCACTTTTTTTGCAAATACAGATTCATCAATAGATGTATCAGCAAAACCAACCGTAAAGGCCTTTACCTTTTTCCCGGCCAACTGCTTCATGTAACAGGCGAGCAGGGATGAATCTATTCCTCCGCTAAGGAGCAATCCAATATCGACATTGGCAATCAGTCTGTATTGTATACTTTTTTCGATGAGGCTGTCGACCTCCTCAAGCTCCATGAGTTCTTTTCGCTGTCCGACATGGTCGAAGATGCTCCAGTAGGTAATCCTTTCCCCAAGGTTTTTGCCAAGGGTATAGCGGTATATATTTCCCGGACTGACTTGTCTAACCTTCTTGTAAATGGTGCTTGGACCAGGAATATATTGAAGGGAGAGGAAATTTAACAAGCTTTCCTCGTCAAGTTCAAGTGCTATATTTTTGAACGCATGAAAAAACTTAATTTCTGAAGAAAATAGGATAACCTCTTCATTTTCATAGATGAAAAGTGGCTTTTTGCCTAATCTGTCGCGCGCAAAAACAACCTCCTTCTCTTTGCGATCATAAATGACAAGGGCAAACATTCCTCTAAGAAACTTGCAAAAATCGGCTCCATAGTGACTGAATGCTGCCAGGATAACCTCAGTATCCGTCTCGGTTCTAAATACATGACCGAGCTTTTTTAGGTCTGACTTTAGTTCCTGATAATTGAATATCTCCCCATTGAAAACAATCACATACCGTTCACAGGAAGAATGAAATGGCTGATTGCCATCAGCGGAAAGATCGATAATTGACAAGCGGCGATGTCCTAAGCAAATGCCGTCTTCCATCCAGATGCCTTTGTTATCTGGCCCACGGTATTCCATCTGGTCAAGGGCATGACTGAGTGGATCAAAATAATCTGAGCGAAAGTTTTTTGTTTCCTTTTTAGAGATTATACCAATGATGCCACACATAAATAGCTTATTCTTTATCGATCAGGGTCAGCAATCTATTTACGGCTTTTGATCACTTTTGCCGGAACCCCACCCACTATGCTGTAAGGTGGAACATCTTTAGTGACCACACTTCCTGCCGCAATTACCGATCCGCGCCCAATGGTCACACCTGCAAGAATTATGGTGTTGGCAGCAATCCAGCAATCGTCTTCTATTTTCACAAATTCTCGTTTTACTCCCTGTTCTTTTATGGTCAGTTCGGGATGATCAAATAAGTGATTTTCGGCATATATACTTACCCTTGGCGACATCATCACGTTGTCTCCTATTTCAATGTAACCGGAACAGCCGATGTAGGAATAGGGTCCGATACTTGAATTGTTTCCGATTTTGAGTCCTTCGCCAATGGCAGATCCATAAATATTCGTTGGCCGGATGATGGCATGTTTGCCGATTGTGACACGGTCACCTGCGATAATGCCACGGTAGGTCATGCAGTTGACCTCAGCATAATCCTCAACTATGAAATCTCTTCCAACACTCAGGTGCCTGGCATAACGTATGGATGCTCCTTTGCCAACTAATACCCATCCGCTTGAACGCTTGAAATACAGGCGTTGAATCATTCCGCGGAGGTAAAAGAAAGATAATCGGTACAGGGTAGTCAGCACATCATAGCCTTTCCATTCAGCTGGGAAACGGTCTACAATGAATTTGAATCTGCGAAAAAATCCTGTCTCTGAACTCATAGTGGTGAAACAAAACTAGGATTTAATTTTGAATTGCAGGAAAGAAGCATCTTAAAAGTAGGTGATATAACCTGAAGAATCTAAAATGATGCAAACGGGAATTTAATTGGTGCTGGATTTTTCAACACCCCCGCCTAGTATCCTGAAGTTTTAGCTATTCCATCTAACACATAAATTCATGAAATCGCTGTCATGCAAGAGCTGGGGTGTCTATTTAGATAGATGTGGGGGAACAAAAAGCCCCTCAGCGATTTATGCTGAGGGGCGGAATGCTAACTCAGGGATCGAGTTAATTGTGGAGCTGGCGAGAGTCGAACTCGCGTCCAGATAAGGAAACACCGTACCGTCTACATGCTTAGTCACCGGTTGGGTTTTCGACCATTCTATGCTGGGTGACACACCTGAGCTTGGCTTAGCGATTGATCTTAGACTTGCTTAATCGCATCACAAGCCGCATCCCGATCAAGTCGACACCCCAAACCCGCGCCGATCAGGCAAAACACGGTGGGATGTGGCTGGGGAATTACTCTCGTAACTCAACCCTTTAAGCGATCTATCCTTTTAGGTTAGATTAAGCAGCCATGGCGTAAGAAGTTTCGCCATTTGTCTTTTGTATGAATTTTTTAAGGCCATACATACTCCAGCCTGCATGCGAGCCCGATGATTACACCTACTGTCAAAACCGGTCAGCCCCATTTAAGAATACAAAGGTAGGGGGAAATAAGTTCATTTTTGAGTATCAAGTAGCAAGTAGTCAGTATCAAGTATTTAGTATCAAGTATCAAGACAAGCAAGTACCAAGTAGGAAATACAGTTGAAATAGGATAGAAATACCCGCGGCGGCGGGCAGGCTTCGTAAAATACTTCTGGGAATCCCTGGTTCTCCGAGCCTGCCTACCGCAGGCTGGCTTGCTCGGGTTAATTTCAATCTATTTCCATCGTATTTCAATCCCTAATAAATGGTAGATTCATATCGTATTACGAATCCCTACTTTGTACTTCGTACTTGGTACAAATAATTGTACTTCGTACAACTTTTGTCTTGATACTTGATACTAGCTACTTGCTACTAAAAAATCTCCATCCAATTCCAAATCCCCTACCTAGGAATAACTACTTTTTTATATCTTTCGGGGATGGAAAATTTCGTCGTTTCGGCAAGAAAATATAGACCTGCAGATTTCAAGAGTGTCGTTGGGCAGCAGCACATCACGACTACCCTTCAAAATGCTATCAAAAACAAGCACCTTGCCCAGGCATTCCTTTTTTGCGGACCTCGAGGAGTCGGAAAGACCACCTGCGCCCGAATCCTTGCCAAAACCATCAACTGCGAATCCATCACCAAAGACTTTGAAGCTTGCGGCACCTGTGATGCCTGCGTTTCTTTTCAAAACAACGCTTCCTTCAATGTTTACGAACTCGATGCCGCATCCAACAATTCGGTAGACGATATCCGTAACCTGGTTGAACAAGTACGCTACGCCCCTCAAAAAGGAGAATACAAGGTCTACATCATTGATGAAGTGCACATGCTCTCCACTGCGGCCTTCAATGCTTTTTTGAAGACGCTCGAAGAGCCTCCTAAGTATGCCATCTTTATTTTGGCGACCACGGAAAAGCACAAGATCATCCCAACCATCCTCTCCCGATGCCAGATATTTGACTTCAACCGAATTCAAATCAAACACATTGCCGAGCACCTCAAGTACATTGCAGGCAAGGAGGAAGTGGACTACGAAGAAGAAGCCCTTCGCCTGAT
>JAXISU010000212.1:0-4215 GCA_034680425.1 Cyclobacterium sp. | reverse complement strand
TCTGTCGTGTAATGTGTGATGCTATCGTATCGATTGAGTTCAAATACGGGCAAAGCCAAATACGAAGAGGGCTCTAGTGAAAAATTGGAAAGAAAATACACAGCACTATCTTGGGTAATTCCTTCTGTAGTAGCTGAAACAAATGTTTTTTTCTCCAAAAAGACAAAAGGAGAGAAGTCATAAGTGGAGTCTGGGAATAGGAGTTGAGCTGCTTGGGGATAGGTTGCCTTGAGCACATAGCCAACTCGCTCCCCCAATTGGGCGGAATCCTTGGTGAAATAGCCCTTCACCTGCACTTGTTGTGCAGAAATGGGAATCGAAACAGCTAGCAGAAAAAGAAAAAGAATGATTCTACCCACGTTTCATTCGTTTATTTCGGTACTTAAATAAATCAATTAACGGAATCACAATGTCTTGTCTGGAATCTATAGCCAGGTAATTGATTTGATTTTTTTTACAGATTTCCTTCAAATGGGCTCGCTCACTGGTAAAGGTTTCTGCAATTTTTTTAGAAAAGCTTCCAAAAGCAGTATTTATCCAAGTAGTTCTCCCACGTTCCTTATCAAAGATGGGCACAATCCCCAAGGTAGGCAAGGCTGCTTCTCGAGGATCTGTCAATTGAATCGCCACCACATCGTGCCGCTCGGCAAGAGCTCGAAAGGAGCGCTCGTAATCCTGATCAATAAAGTCAGAAATTACAATTAGAATACTTCGTTTCTTGATTAGATTCAGTGCAAAGGTGAATAGCCCATTCAAATTAGTTTTCAAACTTTTATTCTCGTGTTCAAAAATCCCTCGAACGATTTTGACACCTTGCTTATTTCCTTTGGTAGGAAGAATCAATTTTTCTTTTTGGTCGGAATAGGAGATTAACCCTACCTGGCTTCCATCGTAAACAGCTGCAAGGGTGAGCACCCCAGCAATCAATTTGCCTTGGTCTATTTTTTTCTGACCTTGTTGGCCTATATCTTGACTACCAGAAATGTCCAATAAGAAATAAACGGACTGGTCTTTCTCTTCCTTAAAGGTCTTTACAAAGGTTCCGTGCCCTTTGGCAGACACCTTCCACTCGATGGTTCGCACATCGTCCCCGTATTGATAGGGCCTTAAGTCGTCAAACTCCAAGCCAGACCCCTTGAAAAGTGATTGGTACTCTCCTTGAAGGTGGTTGTTGGCCACTTTCCGGATCATAATCTCATATTTTCTTAGTTTGCTAAATAGCTGATCCATGCGAGGGATTTGAATCAGCTAAGTTAAAGTCTTGCAGCGAAAATTAAAATTTGAGAGCCAGTACCTCAGTGGTTTTTATCCGTTAAAAAAACCTAATTTTGAGCCGTGAATACTCGCTTTATCCCACTTCTACTTCTGGTACTGAGTCTGTCTTGTACTAGCAATTCCTCCCCTCCAGGGGTGCTGGATGAAGATTTGATGGTATCTATCCTCGTGGAGATTCAACTGGCAGAAGGAAAAGTAAGCTCCTTGCCGATTTCTTATGACTCTTCACAGGTATTATATACTTTATTAGAAAGAGATATTTTTTCAAAACATGGGGTCACTGATTCAGGTTTCGTATCAAGTATGGAGTATTACTTAGAAGATGCTGAAAAGATGGACCGCATGTATGCTCGAGTCATCGATTCCTTAGTCGTACTTGAAAGCAATCCCAAGCCAACGAAGTAACGCGAATGCTGTACCCAGCCAATCTTGAGCAAAAAATTAACTTCGTAAAGATCAAGGAACTGCTCAAAGCAGAATGTACTTCCTCTTTAGGGCAAGGCTATGTGGATTCCATGGCCTTTTCCACAGACCTGAATTTGGTACAGCGTCTGCTGGATCAAACCGAAGAATTTCGTCAACTACTCATTGCCGGGGAATCATTTCCCACTTCCCACTTCACTAACCTAAATCCCTACTTGGAAAAGGCAAAGTTGGAAGGTGCATTTTTGGAGCAAGATGAATTCCAAGAAGTCAAATTGGCGCTTCAAACACTCAAGTCCTGCATTACCTTTTTTCAAAAGTTCGGGGATCCCTATCCAAGCCTCAAAGCACTGCTAGGCTTATTGATGGATCTTGATTTGAAGCTACTGCAGGTAATTGATCAGGTGTTGGATGAGAAGGGCAAACTGAGAAGCAATGCTTCGAAAGAACTTCAGCTGATTCGATCTCAACTTCTCTATGAAGAAGGCCGCTTGCGAAAGGTGATGGAGCGAATATTCAAAGAAGCTCGCGCTAAGGGGCTGATGCCTGAGGATGCCGCCATGACCATTCGGGGTGGAAGAATGGTGATTCCCATTGCAGCTGAAAACAAGCGCAAGCTTCGGGGCTTTATCCATGACGAGTCAGCTACTGGGCAAACAGTATTTATGGAGCCTGAAGAAGCACTCGATATCAATAATGAAATTCGCGATCTGGAGTACATGGAAAAGCGCGAAATCATTCGGATACTCACACGTCTTACGGATCAGCTTCGTCCCAACATTCCTGCGCTTCGTAAAGCCACCAATTTCTTGGGCGTTCTTGATTTTGTACGGGCAAAGGCGCGTTTTGCATTAAAAACAGAAAGCCATAAACCCATTCTTACCCAAGAAAGAACTCTTCAATGGTCGCATGCACGACATCCTATTCTAGAGATTTCACTCAAAGCTCAAGGGAAACAAGTGGTCCCACTCACTATAAAACTGGATCATCAGAAGCGATTACTCCTTATTTCTGGCCCCAACGCGGGAGGTAAATCTGTGGCGCTGAAAACCGTAGCCCTGCTCCAATACATGCTCCAGTGTGGTCTGTTATTGCCTGTTCATCCGGATTCCAAAAGTTCTTTATTCGATCACTTTTTCATAGATATCGGGGACGAGCAAAGTTTGGAGAATGACCTCAGTACCTACTCATCCCACCTGATGAGTATGAAGCACTTTACGCAGTTTGCCAATAAAAAGACTATCCTTTTCATTGATGAATTTGGGACGGGTACAGAGCCGCAATTTGGGGGTGCAATTGCCGAATCGATTCTGTTGGCCTTGGCCAAACTGGGAGCCTATGGGGTAATTACCACCCACTATGGCAACCTCAAGCAATTAGCCGAGAAGCAACAGGGCCTTGTCAATGGCGCCATGCGATACGATGTAGAAAAGTTGGAACCACTGTACCAACTTGAAATCGGGAAGCCAGGTTCCTCCTTTGCACTTGAAATCGCCTCAAAAATTGGACTTTCCAAGGAGATCGTAGCCTATGCTAAGGAGCAGATTGGAGAGGAGCGGGTACGGTATGACCGACTCTTGACCCAATTGGAGAATGAAAAAAATCAATATGCTCTTCTACTGAAAGAAGTCAAAGAAAAGGACAGGCTTCTAGAGGCCAAACTCAAGGAGTATGGCCAATTGAAGGAAACCTTGGAGCAAACGAAGAAACAATACATCCAAGAAGCAAA
This sequence comes from Cyclobacterium sp., assembly GCA_034680425.1. GTDB lineage: Bacteria > Bacteroidota > Bacteroidia > Cytophagales > Cyclobacteriaceae > Algoriphagus. The sequence goes on along the minus strand of JAXISU010000212.1, from coordinate 788 downwards.
GGTGGAAGCGAAGTCACTTCTGGATCAAACCAATAAAAAAATCGAATCTGTCATTCGAGAGATCAAGGAAGGTAAGGCTGAGAAGGAAGTGACTAAGTCGCTTCGAAAGGAGTTGGATGTGTTTAAGGAAGAGGTCAAGCCTGAAAAAGTTCTAGTCAAGGACCCTGAAATTCAAGTGGTGGGCGGCCAAATTCAAGTTGGAGATTGGGTTCGTCTCAAAGACAATGGGGCCATTGGTGAAGTGTTGCTCCTAAAAAGTAAGGATGCAGAACTACTGATTGGAGACCTTAAATCTACTGTAAAACTTTCTCGATTGGAGAAGATTGCCAAGGCAACAGCAAAGAAGGAGTTGAAATCCATGGAGAAGCGTGGGAGCTATCAAACGACTGCAAAGATGATGGACTTTTCACCCAACTTGGATTTGAGGGGAAGAAGGGGAGAAGAGGTACTTCCGCTGATCCAAACCTTTATTGATGAAGGCTACATGCTAGGGGTAAAAAAATTGCGTATCGTTCATGGAAAGGGCGATGGCATCTTGCGGGAAGTCACTCGGAATTTGCTGCGAACCATGTCGCAGGTAGGGAAATTGGAAGACGAGCACGCCGATCGTGGCGGAGCTGGGGTTACTTTGGTAACTCTAAACTAGCCTTCTAAACTTATTTTTTAACCAGATTGAAGGTATAGTTTCCAGATAGTGAGGAAGTTCCATCCACTCTAGCACCAGGAGCTGGAATGCGAAACTCCAACCTCAAAGTAGTGCCTGTTTGTGTAAAAGAAATCTCGCGTGT
>JAXISU010000211.1:0-4232 GCA_034680425.1 Cyclobacterium sp. | reverse complement strand
TATCGGAGTGCATGATGAGGTGATGCCCAAGATGGGAGAATTGATGTCATTGCAAAAGAAGGCTTTGGCTCAAGCGGATAGTTTGTATGCGCAGGATAGCACGGACACTGCTCAAATTGAATCCATGCGCACGCTTGCTGGGAAACTTGACCAGGCCTACGAGGGGATGTTTGTTTGGATGCGGCAGTATTCGCTAGAAGAGGAGGGAAAAACTCCCGAGGAAATCAAAACCTACCTGGATGATCAATTGCTGAAAGTCAATCAAGTGAACGCGGATATCAAAGCAGCCTTGGATCAAGCATCGACCCAATTGAAAGACTAATTTCCTGCTGGAGGGTTTTTTAAATAGCCTTCTACTTGAGGAGCATCGATGACTCCTTCGCTCATACCCCAACTGTTATACAAGTAGGTAGCGATCTGTGCTAGGTCCAGTGGGCTTAAGTTGGGATTGGCAGGCATGGCTTGGTTGTAAACTTGCCCATTGACCACAATCTCTCCTTCTTTTCCATGCTTCATAATCCACACCGTTCGGTGGATGTCGGCCTTGAAGTAATCCGCATCACGCAGTGGGGGAATAAGTTTTCCTAAGCCAGTTCCTTCTTTTTGGTGGCAGTTGGCACAATAATTTTCATACAACTCCTTTCCAGGAATCGCGAATTTCAGGACTTCAGGATCCGAAATTTGGGCAAGGGTATTGGCTTCGCTACTTGCTTTGGGGGCACAGGAAACCGCAAAAAGACCAAAAATTAGTAGGGAAAGTAGTCTCACGGTTTGAGCAGTTTGGGGATATCGGCAAGCAAACGGTCTACTTGTTCGGTTTTAGTTCCGTCATACACCCCACGGATTCTTCCCTGCTGGTCTACGAGTAAGAAGGCTCCACTGTGAAGAAACCCCCCAGGCTCTAAGTCATCCGCCATCGCTGTAGTCAAGTAACTGGTTTGGCCAATTTCAAAGATTTTTTCTTGGTCTCCCGTCAAAAAATTCCAAGTAGTCGCATCCGGTACGCCTAGTTTGTCTGCATAATCCTGAAGCACGGCTTGGGTATCGTGGGTCGGGTCGATGGTATGGCTTAAGATTCGGAAATTGGGATCTCCCTTAAATTGCTCGTACACCCGAAGCATTTCCTTTTTCATGATTGGGCAGATGGTAGGGCAGGTGGTAAAAAAGAAATCGGCTACATAGACCTTACCCGCCACATCTTTTTTCTGGATGGTGTCTCCAAGTTGGTTGACGAAGGCAAATTCTGCAATGCTATGGTACACCGTATCCTGATTGTCATCCACGTAGCGCTCGCCAAGTATGGGTAATGTTAAGTTGGTTGTTTCTTCCTGTTTGGAAGGACTGCAGGCTAGGGCAAAGGCCATCAGTGCCAATAGGAAGGTAGTTTGTACCGCAGATTTCTTGTTCATTTCGTTCTGTAATTTTTATAAACCTTGATGGCGAGTAGTAGCACCACGAAAAGTCCCACTAGTCCCAACATGCCCCAAAGCATGCTGATCGTATTTTTCAAGACAATCAGAAATACAATGGCAAAGAGCAGTAGGGTCGAAACTTCATTCCAAAGGCGCAGTTGGGTAGAAGTCCAGCGGGATTCTCCTTTTTGCAGCTGCTTAAACAGCACCTGGCTGTAGCCGTGGTATACGTAGAGCAGGCCCACAAAGATCAGTTTGGCTTGCATAAATTCCTGTTGGAGGTAGCCCCAGCGGTAGGTCAGCACCCAAAACCCAAAAATTAGCGTCAGGATGGCCGAGGGCCAAGTAATGATGTACCACAACCTGCGCGCCATCAAGTCGAGTTGCGGCTTCAGGATGAGGCGTTCGTGTTCGGGTTTTTCGAGGGCTTCGGTTTGGTAAATAAATAGGCGCACAATGTAAAAAAGGCCTGCAAACCAGGTGACAATAAAAATCAGGTGCAGCGCCTTGACGTATTCGAATCCCATTGTCAAAATTTTAGGCTAAATTAAGGGCTTCAGCCTACAAACCCGCGATAAATTTTTGAAAAGACCATCGACCCTCCTTATAATTCTTGGCATCGCCGTACTTTTAGTTGTGGGGCTGATTGTGACCGAAAGTTTTTCCGAACAGGGAATCGCTGCCTACCAAGACCAGTTTGAGGAAGTAGGTTACTACAGGAATGAGAATAATACGGGGCCTGTCCTGCGGATCTATGCCTACCAAACCCAAGTGGAGGATCCAGAAGTATTGAAATCCTTTGCCGACCTACTTCCACACACCAAGTACGGTCGAACGCTGGTGTTTTTTGTGAACGAACCGGTGAAGGCTCCAGTGGTACTCTCTCCAGAAAGTCCGTATTTTCCTGCATCCTTGAGCCCTTCCATTTTTGCGAAGTATGAAAAAACGCCGATGGGGGAACAACAACTTGAATTGGTCAAGCCATGAGAAAGAGACGATCGCTAGCAGAATTCAAAGCCGGTATTTTGGCCGGAGATCGGGTGGTACTTTCTCAGGCCATCACCCTAGTAGAAAGTGAATTGCCTGAAGATCAAATCTTGGCTGCGGACCTGATCCAAGAAATCTTACCCTATACTGGTCGTTCTTTTCGGATCGGAATTACCGGCGTACCTGGCGTGGGCAAAAGTAGTTTCATTGAAGTTTTTGGAATCCGGCAATTGGATGCCGGCAAGAAAGTGGCGGTTTTGGCGGTAGATCCCAGCAGTTCCCTGTCCAAGGGGAGTATTCTGGGAGACAAGACCCGCATGGAACGGTTGGCTTTGGATAAGCGCGCATTTATCCGTCCCAGTCCCTCTCGAAGTACCTTGGGAGGTGTGGCAGGAAAAACCCGGGAGGCTATCCTCCTTTGTGAGGCGGCAGGTTTTGACCTAATTCTAGTGGAGACGGTAGGCGTGGGCCAAAGTGAAACTGCCGTGAAAAGCATGGTTGATTTTTTCCTTTTGCTGCTACTTGCAGGTGCTGGGGATGAACTGCAGGGGATTAAAAAAGGAATTGTAGAGATGGCCGATGGCTTTTTGATCCATAAGGCCGATGGGGACAACCAGGATTTGGCAGCGCAAGCCAAGGTGTCCTATCAAAACGCGGTACACCTTTTGCCTCCAAGCGAAAAGGGCTGGGCTCCCAAGTTGCTGCTCGGATCTTCACTTACTGGCTTGGGGATGTCGGAATTGGAAGCGATTTTAACTTCTTACCAAGAGCAGATGAAGGGGTCCGGATTTTGGGATGCTACTCGAGGCTTGCAGCGACTGACTTGGTTGGAAGATCAGATACAGGAAGTCTTGGGTCGGGCATTTGTAAATCATCCCGGAGTGAAGGAAATCTTGGATCGGGAAAAGCCGGCTGTTCAATCTGGATTGCTTAGTCCAAGTTTGCTCGCGCAACAGGCGGTGGACCTGTTTTTATCCAAAAAATAGTAGGGATTAGGAAAGGAAAAGTTGCAACTCAATACGAGCGCATCTTGAATTTCTTCTTCAATTCATTGACCGCATTGCGGAAGGAAGTATCCGTTTCCATGATGTCATTGACCGTTTGGATGGCATGAATTACCGTGCTGTGGTCACGGCCTCCAAAGTGGTAGCCAATGGATTTCAAGGAGTGGTTGGTGAAATCTTTGCAAAAATACATGGCCACTTGTCGGGCGATCACGATCTCCTTTTTTCTCGTTTTATCCTTCAGTTCCTCTACTTGGATGCCGTAGTAATCGGCAACAGCCTTTTGGATAAAATCAATCCCCACTTCCGTTTCAATATCCTTGATGAAATTCTTGATGATGGACTTGGCCAATTCAAGACTCACTTCCACCCGGTTGAGGGAAGCATGTGCGATGAGTGAGATTAGAATGCCTTCCAATTCCCGCACATTGGTATCCACGGTGTAGGCAAGGTATTCGATGACACTATCGGGAATGTTGATGCCCTCGGATTCCATCTTACGACGGATGATGGCCACTCTCGTTTCAAAATCTGGCATCTGCAGATCTGCAGTCAATCCCCATTTGAATCGGGAGAGCAAACGCTCTTCTAGACCCTTCAAGTCCCGAGGAGGACAGTCGGAGGTCATGATGATCTGCTTTTTGTTTTGGTGGAGGTGGTTGAAAATATGGAAGAACATCTCCTGGGTTCGGTCCTTGCCTGCCAAAAACTGGATGTCGTCGATGATCAATACATCCACCTGCATGTAAAAATTGGTGAAGTTCTTCACGTTACCATCTTTGATGGAATCCATGAATTGGTTCACAAATTTTTCGGAAGACACGTAGAG